>JAGQZO010000023.1 GCA_020435515.1 Winogradskyella sp.
AAGACCAACGGTGAACATGAGGAATCTCACCTTCCCAGTTTCCATGAATATGCTTTATTGGAGCTGTCCACTCTAATGTTGTAGATCTCCAAGGGTTTTGAACTGTTTTCTTTCCGAAGAAAATACTTCCGAAGAAATTGTATAGGTATAAGATTTGAACAATTCCTCCAATTAAGGCGAAGATGGTAATAATCACGTTTACATTTGCCAGATCGTCAAATAATGGGAAGTTACTATTTGTATAATAACGTCTTGGTAAACCAGCCATTCCGATAAAATGCATTGGGAAGAATACACCATAAGCACAAATTGCAGTAATCCAGAAATGAATATATCCTAAGTTTTTATTAAGCATTCTACCAAACATTTTTGGGTACCAATGGTAAATACCTGCAAACATTCCATACAATGCAGAAATCCCCATTACTAAGTGAAAGTGAGCTACCACAAAGTAAGTATCATGTACATTAATATCTAATGCACTGTCTCCAAGAATAATTCCTGTTAAACCTCCAGTAATAAATGTTGATACAAATCCAATAGAAAATAACATGGCTGGATTCATCTGTAAATTACCTTTCCATAGAGTTGTAATCCAGTTGAAGGCTTTAACGGCTGATGGAATTGCAATTAATAATGTTGTGAATGTAAATACTGAACCTAGGAATGGGTTCATACCAGAGATAAACATGTGGTGTCCCCAAACAATGGTTGATAAAAATGCAATAGCTAAAATTGAAGCAATCATTGCACGATAGCCAAATATAGGTTTACGCGAGTTTGTTGCCATAATTTCAGACACAAGTCCCATGGCTGGTAATATTACAATATAAACTTCTGGATGCCCTAAGAACCAGAATAAGTGTTCAAATAATACTGGTGAACCACCTTGATAGTGTAATACTTCTCCTTGAATAAAAATGTCTGACAAAAAGAATGATGTACCGAAACTTCTATCCATTATTAATAATAAGGCTGCAGATAACAATACTGGAAATGATACCACTCCTATAATAGCTGTAATAAAAAATGCCCAAATTGTTAATGGAAGTCTTGTCATAGACATTCCTTTTGTACGTAAATTAATAACTGTAACAATGTAGTTTAATGAGCCTAACAAAGATGAGGCAATAAAAATTGCCATTGATACTAACCATAAGGTCATTCCCATTCCTGAACCTGCTTGTGCCATAGGTAATGCACTTAATGGAGGGTAAATAGTCCATCCTGCTGATGCTGGGCCTGCTTCTACAAAAAGTGAAATAATCATGATTACGCTTGACAAAAAGAATAACCAATAAGACACCATGTTTAAGAAACCTGAGGCCATATCGCGAGCTCCAATTTGCAAAGGGATTAATAGGTTACTAAAGGTACCACTCAAACCTGCAGTTAAAACAAAGAATACCATGATTGTGCCATGTATGGTTACTAATGCCAAATAAATATCGGCATCCATAACACCATCTGGAGCCCATTTTCCTAATAGTGCTTCAAATAGTACATTAGGCTCTTCTGGCCAAGCGATTTGCATACGAAACATCATAGACATTAGTACACCAATAACTCCCATAATAGTACCTGTTATAAGATACTGCTTGGCAATCATTTTATGGTCTTGACTAAATATGTATTTAGTTACAAAGGTTTCTTTATGATGATGTCCGTGATCGTCGTGGTCGTGAGTATCTGCGTGTGCTGACATATCTATATCTAATTTTTAAATCTTAATGTTATTAATTTTGAACTAAAGAATTCTTGAACGTTTTTTGTTCTTTTAGCCAAGCATTGTATTCTTCTTCAGTTTCCACAATTATTTTCATTTGCATATTGTAGTGTGACTTACCACATATTTTATTACAAAGTAATAAGTAATCGAACTCATATCTTACATCTTGTCCTTTAGCTTCAATTTCTTCTTTATTATTTGCTCTAATTTTATTGATATTTGCCACTTTATCAATAATATCAGGGTTCTGGCGCATTTCGGCAGTTGTTACTGTTGGAGTGAATCCAAACTGTGTAATCATGCCTGGAACACAGTTCATTTGTGCCCTAAAGTGAGGCATATAAGCTGAATGCAATACATCTTGTGAACGCATTTTAAAAAGAATCTTTCTTCCTACTGGTAAATGCAATTCGGTAGTTATAATATCATCGTGAGCGTTTGGATCTGATTCATCAAGCCCTAGAATATTGGCATTGTCTAGGTTTATTAATCTAACATTGGCTTCACCTAAAACATTATCGACTCCTGCATATCTTGCTTTCCAGTTAAACTGCTGTGCGTAAAGCTCAATTACAATTGTATCATCATCTTGTTCAATATTCATTATATCTGACCAAGTGAATAAACCATAAATAATTAGTCCTGCCAATGTGATTACTGGAATGATTGTCCAAATAAACTCAAGTTTATCGTTATCAGCATAAAACAAAGCTTTTCTTCCTTTTTCTCCTTTATATTTATAGGCAAAATAGTGTAATAAAAACTGTGTGATGGTTTGAACTATGAAAATGATTACCATTGAGATAATCATTAAATTGTCTATCTGTGGCCCATGTTCTGACGCTGAATTAGACATTAATGGCAAATCTCCCCAAAATACAAAACATACTATGGTAATGACATAGATAAATGCTAAAAACCCTAGCATTAAATATGCATTCAATTTGTTGTCTTTATCATTTGCTATTTGTGCATTTTCATTATTGACATTAGCCAAATCAAATATTTTAACCATTTGCCAAATTGCAACTGTAATAAATACTAAAACTATAATTGTTAATAAAGCAGTCATTGTTATATCTCTTCTTTATTTAATTTAATTAATAATGAAAATGTTCACTTTCTTTAATAAATGGATTCCCTTTTGGTAATAATGGCGCCTTTGAAAGTGCGTAAAACACCAATAGTAAGAATAATCCTAGGAATAATGCAACAGCACTTAACTCTGGTAAGCCAATAGACCATCTATCTCCAACGGTTGCCGGCATTATCATATTAAACACATCTACATAATGTCCAATAAGTATCACGATTCCAGCCATGACAATAAACCATGGAATGCGCTTGTAATCGCTGTTCATTAATACTAAGAATGGGAAAATAAAGTTCATTACCAACATTCCAAAGAATGGTAGTTTATAATCTTCAATTCTTGTTACAAAATAAGTTACTTCTTCTGGAATATTAGCATACCAAATTAACATAAACTGTGAAAACCATAGGTATGCCCAAAAAATACTAATAGCAAACATGAATTTTGCTAAATCATGCATGTGGCTATCATTAACAAACTCCATTAGTCCCTTAGATTTCAAGTAAATAGTAATTAAAGCAATTACTGTAATACCGCTTACAAACATACTAGCAAACACATACCACCCAAACAAAGTAGAGAACCAGTGAGGGTCAACACTCATTATCCAGTCCCAAGACATCATTGATTCTGTATAAATATAAAATACTAAGAAAGCTGCCGAAATGCGGAAATTTTTCTTGAAATTTCTATTATCATTAATGTCTGCGTTATCTTGTGCTAAAGAGAATTTTCTAGAGAAGTATCTGTAGGCGCACCAACCAGCGATATAAATTAAAGCTCTGATAGTGAATGCCGATTTATTTAACCATCCTGATTTATTTGCCACTAAGGCATCATAATCGGCACTCTCTGGATTTACCATATCTGGATTCATCCATACAAAAATATGATCATCGCCCCAAAGTGCAATTGCTAAAACTATTAAAGCTCCAGGAAGCAAGTAATAGGTTATGGCTTCCATGACTCTAAATAATACTGGAGACCAACCTGCTTGAGATGCATACTGAATACCGTAAAATGCTAATGCTCCAAGTGCAATCATCATAAAAAAGAATGCTGCAACGTAAAGTGCTGAATAAGGTCTGTTGTGAATTTGGTGCATCACATGTTCTGCATGCTCATCATCGTGGGCTTCTGCTGTAAGTCCTCCAGATTCATGAGAATCAGTTGCTGCATGGCTTTCTTCTGCTAATGCATGAGTATCTGCTACTTCGCCATGACCTCCACTGTGAGATGCTTCTTCAGCTAACATTGTTTTTACTTCATCTAAGGACACATGAGAAGCTGAATATGAATAAAACCACCCAAGAGCTCCTAAAAGCATTAATGCTACTGAAAATATTTTTAATCTATTTGATAACGTGTACATATTATTCTGTAATAATCTTTATCTAATATTATTTCTCCAAATCTGATTTTAACTTAAGCACATAAGCTACTACCTGCCAACGTTCTTCTTCATTTAACTGATTGGCGTAAGAACCCATTGCGTTTTTTCCATAATAAATAGTATGGTAAGTACTCCCTTCATTAATAGCTCTACCAACATCAGCATAACTTGGTATACCAAGTATTTTTTCTCGTTTCACTAAGTTACCTTGCCCATCACCTTTTGTTCCGTGACAAATACCACAATAAATATCGTATAATTCTTTCCCTCTTGCAAAATCAACCTGAGTTGAATCTAATGGGCTCAACAATTCAGCCTTTGCTCTTAAGAATTCTTCGTTTGAGCTTCCGTAATCAAACAATGAGTAGCCTCTTGCTATTGTTCCTTCAACAGGTAACATAGCTGATTGTTCTCCTGGAAAAACATCATATTCACCATAGGTTTCATAGCCAACAGGTGCTTGCATGTTTGGCATAAATTGATAGTTTGGTCTTGTGTCTTTTTTACATGATACAATTACCATCATTACCATTACAACTAGTGTTATTTTAAATAAACTTTTCATATCTCTAGTGTGCTTCTTCTTTATCTACGATATTAATTTCAACAGCTCCTGTTTCAGCTAACAATGCTTCTAAATCTTTTATATTTCCGTGAACTGGGATTTCCATTAAAAAGTGGTCGTCAGTAGTTCTTGGGTCAGGGTTTTCAGCTTTTTTAAATGGCCACATTCTACTTCTTAAATAAAATGTTATAACCATTAAATGTGCTGCAAAAAACACTGTTAACTCAAACATGATTGGTACAAATGCAGGCATGTTTTCTATATAGCTGAAACTTGGTTTTCCACCAATGTTTTGTGGCCAATCTTCTATCATGATATAGTTCATCATAACTATTGATACTGTTAAACCAATACAGCCATATATAAATGATGCAATTGCAATACGTGTTGGTGCCAAGCCCATAGCTTTGTCTAGACCATGAACTGGAAAAGGTGTGTAAATTTCTTCAATGTGATGCTTAGCAGCCTTTACTTTTTTAACGGCAGACATTAATACATCGTCATCTGTATATATAGCGTGAATTACTTTAGAAGCTTCCATTGTCTACGTTTAATTTATTAATTTTTTAGCTTGCCCTGCCCAATCATCACGTTCAGCTCTTCCTGGGAAAGAACCTGTAATTGAATCTAACAAGTCATATTCTTTTTTTGTCATCTTACTTACTTGAAGGAAAGTGTAAATACCAATCTCGTTTAGTACCTCTTCCATTTTAGGACCAATACCATTAATCTGTTTCAAATCATCAGCTGTTTGAGTAGCTGCATCAAACTTCCCTATACCTTCAAATAAAGAATTTACTTTATCTGAGTTATCTTCTTTAGCTTTTGTTTTAGGTGCTGCCGAAATAGAAGATGTTCTAGCATCAGCTCCTGTTCCAACTAAACTTTTTCCAGCTTCACGGATTTTCTTATAACGCTCTCCTGAAGATTTTAAAATTGTTTTTACTTCAGCTTGAGCAATCACTGGGAACGTTCTAGCATACAATAAGAAAAGTACGAAGAAAAATCCAATGGTTCCGATAAAAATTCCAATATCAACAAATGTTGGTGAGAACATGGTCCATGATGATGGTAAGTAATCTCTATGTAATGATGTCACAATAATTACAAAACGTTCAAACCACATACCAATGTTTACAACAATGGAAATAAAGAATGAGAACATAATGCTGGTACGCAATTTCTTGAACCACATAAACTGTGGTGAGAATACGTTACAAGACATCATCATCCAATAAGCCCATGCGTAAGGTCCAGTTGCTCTATTTAAGAACGCGTATTGTTCAAATTCAACTCCTGAGTACCATGCGATGAATAACTCAGTAATATAAGCCACACCTACTATTGAACCTGTAATCATAATAACTATGTTCATTAGCTCAATGTGTTGTACTGTAATATAATCTTCAAGGCTACATACTTTTCTCATAATGATAAGAAGCGTGTTAACCATCGCAAATCCTGAGAAAATTGCTCCTGCAACGAAGTAAGGAGGGAAAATTGTAGTATGCCAACCTGGAATAACAGATGTTGCGAAGTCAAAGGATACAATTGTATGTACAGAAAGTACAAGTGGTGTTGCTAAACCAGCAAGCACTAATGATACTTCTTCAAAACGTTGCCAATCTTTGGCACGACCTGTCCAACCAAAACTCAATAATGAGTATATTTTCTTTTGAAATGGCTTTACTGCTCTATCACGAATCATTGCAAAATCTGGCAATAAGCCTGTCCACCAAAATACCAATGACACAGATAAATACGTCGAGATTGCAAATACGTCCCAAAGCAGGGGTGAGTTAAAATTCACCCAAAGTGACCCAAATTGGTTTGGTATAGGTAACACCCAATACCCTAACCATGGACGACCCATGTGAATGATTGGGAATAGACCAGCTTGTACAACTGAGAAAATTGTCATTGCTTCAGCAGAACGGTTAATTGCCATTCTCCATTTTTGACGGAACAGTAACAGTACTGCAGAAATAAGTGTTCCTGCGTGACCAATACCAACCCACCAAACGAAGTTAGTTATATCCCAAGCCCAACCTACGGTTTTGTTCAATCCCCAAGTTCCAATTCCTGTTGAAATTGTATAAATGATACAACCTATTCCCCAAAGGAAAGCTGCTAATGCAATTGAAAATACAATCCACCAAGATTTATTTGCTTTCCCTTCAACTGGAGCTGCTACATCAACAGATACATCGTGGTACGATTTTTCTCCTGTAACTAAAGGTCTTCTAATAGGTGCTTCGTAATGAGACGCCATAATCCTTTTATAATTGTTTCTTAATTAATTTATGCTTCGTTTGTATTTCTTACTTTGGTTTGGTAAACCACATTTGGTTTTGTTCCAACACTTTCAAGTAAGTGATACGCTCTTTTATCATCTTTCAATACAGTGATATCGTTTTGTTTTTGATTGATATCACCAAACTTAATGGCTCCGTTGCTACAAGCAGCAGAACATGCTGTTTTAAATTCGTTTGGTTTTACTTCTCTACCATCACGTTTTGCATCAAGGACTGTTTTTTGTGTCATTTGAATACACATAGAACATTTTTCCATCACACCTCGAGATCTTACAGTAACGTCTGGATTAATCACCATACGACCTAAATCATCATTCATATGGTAATCAAATTCGTCATTACCATTATACAAAAACCAATTGAAACGACGTACCTTGTAAGGACAGTTATTTGCACAATAACGTGTACCAACACAACGGTTATATGCCATGTGGTTTTGACCTTGACGACCATGAGAAGTTGCTGCAACAGGGCAAACTGTTTCACAAGGCGCATGATTACAATGCTGACACATGATTGGTTGGAACGCTACTTGTGGATTAGCTGATGGAGATTCCATTTCGCCAAACGTACTAAGTGAACTACTTAAACCTTTAATGTTATCTTTCTTTTCATCGTCACCTTCAAATGATTCTTCAGATGAGTAATATCTATCTATACGTAGCCAGTGCATATCACGACTACGACGAATTTCTTCTTTACCTACAACAGGAACATTGTTTTCAGCATGACATGCTATCACACAAGCTCCACATCCAGTACATGCGTTTAAATCAATTGACAAATTAAAATGATGTCCAATTGAACGATCAAATTCATCCCAAAGATCAACGTCTGGAGATGTCACTGCAGTTGGTTCATGGTTTAAAGATACCATTGGCATTGGATTCCAAACACTTGATTTCTCAGTATTAAAAATTTCCAATGTGGTTTCTCTAATTATGTCACCACGACCCATTAAAGTATTGTGCAACTGTACACAAGCAAATTCGTGTTTGCCTGAAGCAGCTTCAATAGTTACGTCTTGTGTTGGGTTAAAGTTTGTATATAATGGAAAGGCATTGACACCTGTTTGCATTTCAGATTTCAACCCTTCGGTTCTACCATAACCAAATGATAAACCTACAGTGCCTTTTGCTTGACCTGGTTGAATAATTACTGGAGCAGTAATTGTTACTCCATTTACTGTAACATTAGCATACTTACCGTTTAATCCACCTGTTGCATCATGACTACTTTGTGTAAAGAATGTACTTGGCTCTAAGTATAAGCCTAACTCCTTAGCATCAGCTTCAGAAATTGTTAAGTAATTATCCCAAGTTGTTCTTGTTAAAGGGTCTGGAAACTCTTGTAACCAAGGGTTATTAGCTTGTTGTCCATCTCCCATTCCAGTTTTAGGATACAAAGTCAACTCCATTCCAGTAGATGCTGTAGATGCCAAAATGTTTGCAATAGCACTTAAGTTAGTGCTAGCAGATTCAACTTCAGTATCATCATCAGTAGTTTCTTCAGTTACTGTTGTAGTTCCTACAAATAAACCATCATGTAAGGCTTGATTAAATGAAGAACCATTTAAAATATTTGTGTTCCAGTTATCTTTAATATAATCGTGGTATGACATGCTGTTGCCATTCCACATTAATAAAGCCTCTTGAAATTGTCTTGTATCGAATAAAGGACGAATAGCAGGCTGTGTTAAACCATAGTGTCCTTTTTTCATTTCAACATCTCCCCAAGACTCAAGGTAATGAGGTGCAGCAGCAATATATTGAGCATTGATAGATGTTTCATCTTCTTTCATGGAAAATGCCACAGTCATATCAACATTTGCTAAACCTGTAGTAAATTCTTCAGAATTTGGCAAACTATAAACTGGGTTAACACCACTCATAATTAAAACACCAACGGTTCCAGCATTCATATCAGCAACCAGCTTTGAAACCTCAGCGTTGTTACCTTGTCTAGTTTTTATAGTTGTTTTAGGATCAAATGCCTTACTTGATAATGCTTCGTTTATAGCAAGTACTAACGTTTGAGCATTGACATCTTGAATTCCAGAAACAACGACAGCGTTACTTCCTGCTTTTAACAATTCTGATGCAGCAGAATTTACAGCTTCTTCAATATGCTCAGGAAGATTTCCTGATACTGTGTTACCTGTAATTTTTCCGTATAATTTTGCTAAAGCAACTTTTTGCTCGCTTGGTTTTAAAGGAACACGTTTATCGGCATTAGCTCCTGTTAAGCTCATGTTTGATTCAAATTGAATATGACGAGACATTTTACCATCTTTAGGTACACGTCCTTTAGCATATCCTGAATCAAAGCCTCCACCTTGCCAGTCTCCTAAGAAATCGGCTCCAACAGAAACAATAGTCATTGCTTTAGAGAAATCGTAATTGGCTAAGCCACGTTCTCCATATTTATTTTGGTAAGCATCAGCAGCAGCAGATTCTGAAATTGCATCATACACTACATGACGAACATTACCATATTTTTCTTTAAATTCTGAAATTAATTTAGATGTTGATGGACTAGCAAAAGTTTGTGTTAGTAACACAATGTCTTTTCCAGAAGCCATAGCTGCATTAAGTCCAGCAGTTGTATCAGCATCAAACTCAACCCATGAACTATCTTCACCGTTTTTCTTCGGATTAGCAACTCTTAAGCTATCATACAAATCCAATACTGATGCATTGACTCTTGCATTTGCTCCACCACCAGAAGCTAAATCGTTGTTTTCGATTTTAATTGGTCGACCTTCACGTGTCTTTACCAATACGCTAGCAAAATCATATCCATTAGCAATAGTTGATGCATAATAGTTTGCAACACCAGGAATAATTTGATCTGGCTGCACAACGTAAGGAATTGACTTGATCACTGGACCTTCACAAGCTGCTAAGGATGCAGCAGCAGTACTAAACCCGACGTATTTTAAAAAATCACGTCGTGTAGTAGAAGAAGATTCCAATGTTTTTTTATCGCCTAAAAATTCATCTACAGGAATTTCTTGAACAAATTCTTTGTGCTTTAGCGCCTCAACAAATGAGCTTCCATTTTCATTTAGCTCTTCAACACTTTTCCAGTATTTCTTGTTTGATGACATATTATAATTGAATTAACTTCTTTAATATTTTAGTAATGACATTTACCACATTCCAAACCACCCATTTGAGCAGCTGTTAGTTGGTCAACACCATATTTTTTTGATAATTGTTCGTGTATTTTTGTATAATACTCGTTGTCTTGAACTTTCACGTTAGTTTCTCTGTGACAGTTAATACACCATCCCATTGTTAATGGTGAGTATTGGTACATAATTTCCATTTCTTCAACAGGGCCATGACATGTTTGACACTCTAAACCTGCAACAGACACATGCTGTGAGTGATTAAAGTAAGCAAAATCAGGTAGATTATGTATTCTTACCCATTTAACAGGTTGCGTTTCTCCAGTATATTGTTGATCTACATCATCCCAACCAGCAGCAGCATATAATTTCTTGATTTCGCCATCGTAAAACGCTTTATCGTATTCAGCTGTTGTTTCTCCATTATACTCATAAATTGATTTATGGCAATTCATACATACATTTAGTGAAGGTATTCCTGAGGTTTTACTTACTCTGGCAGAAGAATGACAGTATTTACAATCTATACCATTGTCTCCAGCATGAATTTTATGAGAGAAATGGATTGGTTGTACTGGCTGATAACCTTGATCTACACCAATCTGCATCATATAGCCATACGCAAAATAACCACTAGCCAACAAAAAGAAAATAGCAGTAACCAACATTAAAAATTGGTTATGCACAAATGCTTTCCATATTGACTTACGTTTTGTAGCCTCAGCTATTTCAACATTGTTTGCTTCTGCAAAACGACGTAATGTTTTATTAACTAAAATTAAACCAAACGCTAATAGCATAAACAATAATGCTAAGGCCCCTAGAATTAAGTTGTTGGAAATTCCAGGTTCAGTAGGAGCAGCAGTAGAAACAGCTGTATCTCCAGCCCCTGAAGGAGCTGTAGTTGCTTCTGTAGCTGTATATGCAAGAATATCACTAATATCTTGATCTGAAAGTTGTGGCATAGCTGTCATTGCTGCGCCATTATATTCGTCGTAAATTTTGTTTGCATAAGCATCTCCAGATTTAACAACAGCGGCACTGTTACGAATCCATGCACTTATCCATTCTCTATCTAAGCCTTGCTCATTTAACCTAGCCTCTACACCTCGAAGCGCAGGACCTGTAAGCTTTTTGTCTAAGCTATGACATGCAGCACAATTGGTGTTGAACAAGGTTTTCCCTTTTGCAGGATCACCATCTTGAGCAAGTAATGTAGTAGAAAGAGTTAATAAAAAAACAAAACCAAGCAGTACGCTTTTAATGGTTAAGTTACGGTATTTCACCTGTTTCATATTATTAGTAGAATTGTCTTCCAAACTTTGGTACGATTTTTTCATAAAAGAAAAATGTTCGGTTATAAAAATCTCGCACAAAAGTAACATTTAAAGTCGATTTTAGAAATGTTAGAGAAGCGTTAATTTATAATTTATAAACATTCTAAATAATAATTTTGCAGATGTTTCCGTTGTTATGCTTTACATTTGCTGTAAAATAAAAAAAGATGAAAAAAATTAAATCCAAGCACTTACTCTATATAGTATTTATTACACTCTTTTCTTTTGTTAATGCTACTGCTCAGCAAGCTACTGTTGAAGTTAATCAAGACAAGCAGATTGATGCTTTGTTAAAGATAAAGAAAGAGGTCAGCGCTTCGGTAACTAATTATACGATTCAAATTTATAGTGGTAATCGTCCAGGAGCTGAGAAAGCAAGGACTGATTTCAGGTCCTCTTTTGGCGAATGGGATTCTTCCATGGAGTTTGAAACACCAAACTATAAAATCTGGGTGGGCAATTTTAAAACACGTTTGGAAGCAGACAGAGCTTTAGTTGCAATAAAACAAATATTTGCCAATGCATTTTATTTTAAACCAAAAAAAGACTAAAAACTTAACATAAAAAAAAGCGACCATTAGGTCGCTTTTTTTCTATTTGTTTAATAAAATTTATTTTAATTTCTTTTTTACAGCAACTTCTTGGAAAGCTTCAATAACATCTCCTTCAAAAATATCATTGTAGTTTTTTATTTGTATTCCACAATCATATCCTTTTGCAACTTCTTTAACATCGTCTTTAAAGCGTTTTAAAGATGCTAATTCACCAGTATAAATTACTACACCTTCACGAATCAATCTGATGCCAGAATTTCTAAATATTTTTCCACTGGTTACCATACAACCTGCAATAGTGCCAATTTTAGAAATTTTAAAGGTTTCCCTAATTTCTGCTGTTCCAGTGATTTCTTCTTTAAATATTGGCGACAACATACCTTCCATAGCATCCTTTAAGTCATTGATAGCGTCATAAATGATGGAATACATTCTGATATCTATTTCTTCTTTATCTGCTATTTGACGAGCATTACCCATTGGTCTAACATTAAATCCAATGATAATGGCATCAGAAGCAGACGCTAACAAGACATCACTTTCTGTAATGGCTCCAACGGCTTTGTGTATGATGTTAACTTGAATTTCTTCGGTTGATAATTTCTGGAATGAATCTGTTAAGGCTTCAACAGAGCCATCAACATCACCTTTAAGAATGACATTAAGTTCTTTAAAGTCGCCTAAGGCAATACGACGGCCAATTTCATCTAACGTAATATGGCGTTGTGTTCTTACCGATTGTTCGCGTTGTAATTGAGTACGCTTTGCAGCTATAGATTTTGCTTCACGCTCGTCTTCAAATACATTGAATTTATCACCAGCTTGTGGCGCACCATCCAATCCTAATATTGAAACAGGTGTTGATGGACCTGCTTCTGTAACATCATTTCCACGTTCATCGTGCATGGCTTTAACCTTACCACTATTTTTTCCTGCCAACACATAATCACCAATGCGAAGGGTTCCTGCCTGAACTAAGACTGTTGACACATAGCCTCGTCCTTTATCTAGGAACGCTTCGACCACAGTTCCTATTGCTGGTTTATTTGGGTTGGCTTTTAGCTCTAACAATTCGGCTTCTAGCAGTACTTTTTCTAATAATTCTTTAACTCCAGTTCCTACTTTAGCAGAAATATCATGAGATTGAATTTTTCCGCCCCAATCCTCAACAAGCAAATTCATTTGAGCTAATCCTTCTTTTATTTTTTCGGGATTCGCATCTGGCTTATCAATTTTATTAATTGCAAAAACTATAGGGACTCCAGCTGCTTGAGCGTGTGAGATTGCTTCTTTGGTTTGAGGCATAATATCATCGTCTGCTGCTGCTACAATAATTGCTATGTCTGTAACTTGAGCTCCACGTGCACGCATGGCTGTAAAGGCTTCGTGACCAGGTGTATCTAAAAATGCTATTTTTTGACCACCATCCAGCTCAACACTGTATGCGCCAATATGCTGTGTAATGCCTCCAGATTCTCCTGCAATTACATTTTCTTTACGTATGTAATCAAGAAGCGATGTTTTACCGTGATCTACGTGGCCCATTACAGTTACTATTGGTGCTCTTGGCAATAAATCTTCTGGCTTATCTTCAAATTCTTGAATAGATTCTTCAATATCAGCAGTTACAAATTCTACTTCAAAACCAAATTCATCAGCAACTATTGACAAGGTTTCAGCATCAAGACGTTGGTTCATTGTAACCATCATACCTAATGACATACAGGCTGAGATAATTTGAGTTACTGAAACATCCATCATTGTTGCAACCTCACTTGCGGTAACAAACTCTGTAACTTTTAAGATTTTACTTTCAGCTGCTTGCTGTTGTAAATCTTTTTCGGTTTGCTCTCTATGCTGATCTCTTTTATCTCTTCTATATTTTGCGCCTTTTCCTTTGCTTGACTTACCTTGAAGTTTTTCTAAGGTTTCACGTACTTGTTTTTGAACTTCTTCTGCGCTTGGCTCTTCTTTTACTGCTTGTGATCTACGTTGTTGACCTCCTCTACTTTTACCTCTTTTGTCTCTATTGTCTCTTCCTGTAGATTGCCCTCCGTTTCCTGAAGGACCTACTTTGCTTATTCTTCTACGTTTTTTCTTAGCGTCAGCATTTTTGTCTCCTGGCTTTTTATCTTCCTTCTTTTTCTTTGGTTTATTGAATTGGGAAAGATCTATTTTATCTCCAGAAATTTTAGGGCCAGAAAGTTTTTGATACTTAGTGGTAACTTTTTGCTCTTTTGGCTCTTCTGTTTCTTCTGTTTTTGCAACGGAAACTTTTTCGGTTTTTTCTTCCTCAGCTTTTTGCTCCTCTTTCTTAGGTGCTTCTACCTTTTTATCTTCATCCTTTGACGTTTCTGCCTTAGGTGTTTCAGCCTTTTTCTCTTCAACTTTTGGAGCTTCTATGATTTTCTCCTCAACTTTAGGAGCTTCTTCTTTTTTAGGTTCAGCAGCTTTCTTTTTTGGCTTATCCAAGTCAATTTTTCCAATTTGCTTAGGACCTTCTAAAGTAGTTTTAGCTTTCACTACTTCCCTTTTTGATGCTTCTTCTTTTTTGAGTTTTGCTTCAATTTCCTTTTCGCGCTCAACTCTTAACGCCTCTTTTTCTTTTAGTTTTGCTTCACTAACTTCTTTAGAGGCGACTTTTTTATTTGCATCAGTTTCAAATTCATCAGATAGTACTTGATATACCTCATCTGAGATTTTGGTAGTAGGACGCTTCTCTATTTCGATGCCTTTGGTTTCTAAAAAATCAACTGCTCGATCAATAGAGATATTTAACTCTCTTAATACTTTATTTAATCTAATTGTTTCAGCCATAAACTGCTTTAATATATGCTAAATATGTTATTCTTCAAATTCTTCTCTAAGAATTCTGACAACTTCATTAATTGTTTCTTCTTCTAAATCTGTACGTTTTACTAAATCATCAACATCTTGTTCTAAGATACTTTTTGCTGTATCAAGTCCTACTTTAGAGAACTCTGCAATAATCCAAGAATCTATTTCGTCTGAGAATTCAGAAAGCTCAACATCTTCTTCAACGCCTTCTCTGAATACATCAATTTCATAGCCTGTTAATTGTCCTGCTAAACGAATATTGTGACCTCCTCTACCAATTGCTTTACTTACTTCTTCTGGTTTTAAGATGACTTCTGCACGACCATTTTCTTCGTCTAATTTAATAGATGTTACTCTTGCTGGACTTAAGGCTCTGGTTATGTATAATTGTATATTGTTTGTGTAGTTGATAACATCTATGTTTTCATTGCCTAGTTCACGAACAATACCATGAATTCTTGACCCTTTCATTCCAACGCAAGCTCCAACTGGGTCAATTCTATCATCATAAGAATCTACTGCAACTTTGGCCTTTTCACCTGGAATTCTCACAACGTTTTTAACCGAGATTAAGCCATCAAAAACTTCCGGGATTTCTTGTTCAAATAATTTTTCTAGGAACAAAGGTGATGTACGAGACATAATGATTGTTGGCTTATTGCCTTTAAGTTCTACACTTTCAATAACTCCTCTTACATTTTCTCCTTTTCTGAAAAAATCTGAAGGGATTTGTTTTTCCTTTGGTAAAATTATCTCATTGCCTTCATCATCCAATAAAATGATGGCTCTGTGGCGAATATGATGTACCTCGGCTGTATAAATCTCTCCTATTAAATCTTTGAACTGCTTGTAGATATTAGTATTATCGTGTTCGTGAATTTTAGAAATTAGGTTTTGCCTTAATGCTAAAATGGCACGTCTTCCTAAATCTATGAGTTTTACTTCTTCAGAAACATCTTCACCAACCTCAAAATCAGGTTCAATTTTTCGTGCTTCAGACAATGATATTTCTTGATTAGGTTCCTCTACTTCACCATCAGCTACAACTACTCTATTTCTCCAAATTTCTAAGTCTCCTTTATCTGGATTTATAATAATATCAAAATTATCATCATCACCAAACTTCTTCTTTAATGCATTTCTAAATACATCTTCTAAAATCGCCATTAAGGTTACACGATCTATTAATTTGTCGTCCTTAAATTCTGAAAATGAGTCAATTAACGCAATATTTTCCATAATCATATTGGATTAAAATTTTATCTTAACTTTTGCTTCTATAATATCGTTGTAAGCCAGCTTTACTTTTTTATGCACAGTGACTTTTCCTTTCCCAACTTCTTTGGGTTCTCTTGCTTTCCATTCAAGTATAATGCTATCATCATTAGCATTGGTTAAAATGGCTTCAAATTTTTGGTTGTTTGTTGCTGTAACATCAACAGTTCTACCAATATTTTTTTTGTATTGCCTTTTATGACTCATAGGTGTAGTTGCTCCTGCTGATGCAACCTCTAGAGAGAAATCCTCTTCTTCTCTATCTAAATTATGCTCAATAGCACGACTTACAAGCATGCAATCTTCAACCGAAACACCATGATCTCCATCAATTACTATTTTGATAGTATTGTCTGAAAGAACATCAAAATCTATAAGAAACAAATCTTTACGTTCTTTAAGGCAATCGTCTAATAAAGTCCTTACTTTACTTCTAATCATAGTATAAAAAGAGGGGACTTTTTGTCCCCTCGCTTATTCTTTTTCTTACAACGCTGCAAATATACAACATTTAAATGGATTATTACAAACGTTGAGTAATCAATTTTTTTCGTTAAATTTAAAAGGTTTAACACTTTGTCTGAATATGAAAAAAATATTAGTTCCTACGGATTTTTCTGGGCAGGCTGACTATGCCCTTCATGTGGCGTCACAATTGGCAAAACGACATCGCTGCGAAATTTACTTATTGCACATGCTAGAGCTGCCAATAAATGAGATTGATGCTTTGAGTTCTCACAGTGATTTACCTGAAGCCATGTTTTATATGAAATTAGCCAGAAAACGCTTTGACGAAGTTTTGGAGAAACCTTTTTTAAAGAATATAAAAGTTCACGAAATAGTGAAATTCCATCAGGCTTTTGATGGTATCATAGACACGTGTAAAGAATATAAAATTGACCTAATTATTATGGGTTCACATGGTGTTAGCGGATTTAAAGATATGTTTATTGAAAAAAAAAAAAAAAAAGTGGTTAGAACATCTGAAGT
>JAGQZO010000024.1 GCA_020435515.1 Winogradskyella sp.
GGAACATCCTCATATACTTTTGAATACAAGCTTGCAGCAAAAAAACCAAACAAACCATTACGAAGCGAAAAAGGGGTTGCTTACAGAATTAACTAAATCGTATGTTAGATTTTTTATTCACATCTGATGCCATAATGGCACTTTTAACGCTGACCTTTCTGGAAATTATCCTTGGGATAGATAATATTGTTTTTATTTCCATTGCTGCCAATAAACTCCCAGAAAACCAAAGAAGCAAGGCAACTAACATAGGCCTAGTTTTAGCAATGATTCAAAGAATTGTATTGTTGTTCTTTGTGACATTCCTGGTAGGGTTAAGCGAACCTTTTTTAGAATACGAGTCCGAATGGTTTAAAATTGCGCTAAGCTGGCAAGCCATTATTTTATTCGCTGGTGGACTTTTTTTAATTTATAAAAGCACCTCAGAGATTAGAGAAAAAGTAGAGGATCCAAGTCATGACGAAAAGGGAATAAAATCTAAAATTATTAAGTCATTATCTCAAGCCATTACACAAATCCTAATCATTGACTTTATTTTCTCAGTAGATTCTATTTTAACAGCAGTTGGGATGACCAATGGCTTACATCCAAATAGCAACTATACATTAATATTAATGATTATAGCTGTTGTAATATCTATAGCTGTAATGATAGGTTTTGCGAACCCAATCAGAAAATTCATAGACCGAAATCCAAGTATGCAGATTCTAGGATTGGCATTTTTAATTCTTATCGGTTTTATGCTAATAACAGAAGCCGCTCACCTATCCCATACTGAATTTTTTGGAAAAACCGTTGGCGCAATACCTAAGGGTTACTTGTACTTTGCAATTGCATTTTCTTTGTTTGTAGAGTTCTTAAATTTCAAAACAAAAAAGATTCCTAAAGAAAAATAATGTGAATCAGAAAAGTGTCACTTGGCCTTTATCATCAACCTCTAAATCGTCGTCGTCACTATCATCATTATTAGAAGAAGAATCATCATTTACATCCGTATTATCAACCTCTAAATCAACAGATACAGTTTCTTCATCCACTACATCCAAATCATCAGCATGAACTTCTTCTGGAGCTTCAAAAGGCAACGGATCCAATAAACTAATTTGATTTATCTTTTCTTTGGTCAACTGATTTCCAAGGGCATTAATGCCTTTAACGGCAATAAACTCTTCAAGATTAACCTCCATATTTGGCTTACGGTCTTTACCTCGTTCTTTTGTAAATTCTACCTCAGCCATTGGTCTCCAATCTGTGGATACAATTTCTAGTTGAGAATCAGCATGACTAGATATAAATGTTTCTTCTTTTCCTTCTTGCTCAATTAAAAAGCGCTTTACAAAGTATCGTTCTTTTTCTCCATCATAGTAAATTGCAGATATTGGCTTTTTAGGAATCCATTTCTCAAGCACAATCATGTCGCTATCAAAATGGGTCGTTAATTCGGGCATAATCGTCTTAACAGTACCAGATTGGGTAATGACCAACAAACGATCTTCTCCCCTAAATTCGCCAATGAGCTCACCTCTTCCGTCCACATTAAGGCGCTGAACGGTATCATCAAACCATATTTTTCGAGGTTTTAAAGTAGAGATGCCCTTTTCCTTAAGTTCTATGCGCTTTACAGAATATTTGGTTACCAAATTGCCTTTAGACGCACGACCTTTTATTAAAACATCGGCAAAATCTAAATCCCATTTCAATTTTTTAATACTTCCTACTTGACGTAATAAAACTGTAACCACTTCTGCTTCACCATTTGGATTTGCTGAAAAATACCACACGGTAGAACCGTCATTTCCATTGGTTAGGTCGTATTCTCTATCTCTAGTAATACCTGTTACAGAAAAACGTTTCACATAAGATGGTCCTTTTTTACCATCTCGGTATATCATATTATAAATTGTACGCTTGTCTTTTTTCTTAAATACGGCAACATGAATGATATTCTTACCAACAAAGGTCTTAGAATCCACTTTAGTCACCATCATTTTACCGTCTTGGGTAAAAACAATAATGTCGTCTATATCGCTACAATCACAGACATATTCATCACGTTTAAGGGACGTTCCTACAAAACCTTCATCCCTATTAACATAAAGTTTTGTGTTTCTAATAACAACCTTAGTAGCATCTACATCGTCAAAAGCACGCAGTTCAGTCTTACGCTCCTTACCTTCTCCATAATCTTTCTTAAGCCTTTCAAAATATGCTATTGCATATTCAATAAGATTAGCTAAATGGTGCTTAACCTCAGCGATCTGATCTTCTAAAGCATCAATTTTTTGTTGTGCTTTATCTATATCAAATTTTGAAATACGTTTGATTCTTATTTCGGTTAAACGAACAATATCTTCTTCTGTTATAGCTCGTTTTAAATGTTTTATATGTGGCTGCAGCCCTTTATCTATGGCCTGGATTACTCCTTCCCAGGTTTCTTCTTCTTCAATATCGCGATAGATTCTGTTCTCTATAAAAATACGTTCTAATGAAGCAAAGTGCCATTGTTCTTCAAACTCATCGAGTTTTATTTCTAACTCCTGTTTTAAAAGCTGTACGGTATTGTCCGTTGAACGACGAAGCATTTCGGTGACACCAACAAATAAAGGCTTATTGTCTTCTATAACGCAACCCAAAGGTGAAATCGATGTTTCGCAGGCAGTAAAAGCATATAGTGCATCTATGGTTTTATCTGGAGATAAACCTGGAGGCAAATGAATTAAAATCTCAACTTCAGCTGCTGTATTATCTTCAATTCGTTTTATTTTAATCTTACCCTTATCGTTCACTTTCAAAATAGAATCAATCAAGGACGAAGTTGTTGTTCCAAATGGAATTTCTGTAATTACAAGGGTATTTTTATCTAGTTGTGAAATTTTGGCGCGCACTCTAACTTTTCCACCACGCATACCATCGTTATAATTGCTTATATCTGCAATACCAGCTGTAGGGAAATCTGGGTATATGGTAAAACGTTTTCCTTTTAAATGCTTAACTGAAGCATCTATCAACTCAATAAAATTATGTGGTAAAATCTTAGTCGAAAGTCCAACTGCTATGCCTTCTCCGCCTTGTGCCAAAAGCAAAGGAAACATTACAGGTAAGTTTATAGGCTCTTTGCGCCTGCCATCGTAAGACGCTTGCCATTCCGTTATCTTTGGATTATAAACAACATCAAGGGCAAATTTTGATAGCCTTGCTTCTATATAACGTGATGCTGCCGCACCATCTCCAGTTAAAATATTTCCCCAGTTACCTTGGGTATCAATCAATAAATCTTTCTGGCCGATCTGTACCATAGCATCTGCAATACTTGCATCACCATGTGGATGGTATTGCATCGTATGACCTACAATATTTGCGACCTTATTGTAACGACCATCATCCAAATCTTTCATGGAGTGCATAATACGTCGTTGCACTGGCTTAAAACCATCTTCTATGGCTGGTACTGCGCGCTCTAAGATTACGTAAGATGCATAATCTAAGAACCAGTCCTTATACATTCCTGTGACTTTAGTAATCGTTTCCTGATTACCGTTCTCTTCGTTTAACAAATCATCATTTTGATCTTCTGCCATCTATCCTTGTTTTCCCTTACTGTTTTCTTTTAGTGTTTTTCTTAGTGATTGCTTTACGTACCTCATCTTTCGCCTTTTAAGAAGCGTTACATTAAAACGTTCCTTAACTTGTTTGCCATCATATGTCTTAACCAGTACAACCAATGATTTATAAAAGAAATAATCCTTTATTTTATATCCCATAAGTTGATGCCTTGCAAATTCAATTTTGTTTTCCCGGTAATTGATATATTCTGTTAGTATGAGCCCTTTGTTGAGGATTACAATTTTTGCTCCATCACTGTCATATTCAAAATAGCCTGCAATGGAATGGAATAATACCAAAACAACAAATAGTCCTAGAAAAACAAAAAAGGTACTATCGACAAAAAACTCTAGTGACTTGAATACAGTTGCAAGCAAAATACCAAAGACAATTAGTATAAAATAAATAGATACGACGGTATTCTTTACTGTTCTATTGTCGGTTCTCATACGTTTTCTTCAACAATATCAAGTTCTACCTTAAGGTTTTCTATGATAAATTCTTGTCGTGATGGTGTGTTTTTTCCCATATAGAAAGACAATAATTCTTCAATAGACATATCTTTATCTAACATCACAGGGTCTAAACGTATATCATCACCAATAAAATGCTTAAACTCATCTGGTGAAATCTCACCAAGCCCTTTAAAGCGTGTGATTTCGGGTTTAGGCTTTAATTTTTCAATAGCATTTCTTCTTTCTTCGTCAGAATAGCAATAAATCGTTTCTTTCTTATTACGAACTCTAAACAATGGTGTTTGTAGAATGTACAAATGCCCTTCTTTAATCACTTCAGGAAAAAACTGCAAGAAAAATGTAATTAAAAGCAATCTAATATGCATACCATCGACGTCGGCATCAGTAGCGATTACAATGTTGTTGTATCTTAAATCTTCAACAGATTCTTCAATGTTTAAAGCTGCTTGTAAAAGATTGAATTCTTCATTTTCATATACAATCTTTTTACTTAGTCCATAAGAATTTAAAGGCTTACCTTTTAAACTAAAAACCGCTTGGGTATTCACATCTCTAGATTTTGTGATACTACCCGAAGCCGAATCTCCCTCAGTAATAAACAAGGTAGTATCTAAATAACCATCCTTTTTGGTATCACCAAAATGAATACGACAATCGCGAAGTTTCTTATTGTGAAGACTTGCTTTTTTAGCGCGTTCTTTGGCAAGCTTTCTAATACCAGATAGCTCTTTTCGCTCACGCTCTGCCTGAAGAATTTTGCGCTGTATTTTTTCAGCTGCTTCAGGGTTTTTATGCAAGTAATTATCTAAATAGGTTTTTACAAAATCATTGATATACGTACGAACGGTCGGTAAATCTCCTCCCATGTCCGTAGAACCCAGTTTGGTTTTGGTCTGACTTTCAAAAACAGGCTCCATAACCTTAATAGCAATAGCAGAGACAATGGATTTTCTTACATCTGAAGCATCATAGTTTTTTCCATAAAACTCACGAATGGTTTTAACAACAGCTTCTCTAAAAGCTGCTAAATGTGTACCACCTTGTGTGGTATTCTGTCCATTAACAAATGAGTGGTACTCTTCGCTATACTGTGTTTTACTATGAGTTATAGCCACTTCAATATCATCTCCCCTTAAATGAATAATTGGGTAAAGCATGTCGCTTTTGTTGATATTTTCAGAAAGCAGATCCTTTAAACCATTTTCACTATAATATTTTTCACCATTAAACATTATGGTCAGTCCAGGATTGAGGTATACGTAGTTCTTTAGCATTTTTACCACATATTCATTTCTGAATTTGTAGTTTTTAAAAATACTCTCATCTGGTACGAAGGTGACCTTGGTTCCTTTTCGTCTTGACGTATCGTCTAAAAATTCCTGATCTTTTAATTCTCCTATTTCAAATTCAGCAGAAGCCGATTTTCCGTCTCTGGTAGATTCTACTCTAAAATAGGATGATAATGCATTAACTGCCTTGGTACCAACACCATTCAATCCTACCGATTTTTTAAAGGCTTTAGAATCGTACTTTCCACCAGTATTCATCTTAGACACAACGTCTACCACCTTACCTAACGGAATACCACGACCATAATCGCGCACAATAACACGATCGCCTTGTATGGAAACTTCAATGCTTTTACCAGCACCCATAACAAACTCATCTATAGAGTTATCGAGCACTTCCTTGAGAAGAATATATATACCATCATCTGGAGAGGATCCATCACCTAATTTTCCGATATACATACCAGGACGCATCCTAATATGTTCCTTCCAATCGAGTGAACGAATATTCTCTTCAGTATAATTAGTATGTTCTGTCATAGATATTAAGGACCAAATTAATGATAGAACGCTAATATAAGACTATACCTTAAAAAATGAAATACGCATTGGGTAAAGTAATTAACAATAAAGTGGCGTTATTGTTGAGAACCTTTAACAGATTTTATCGTTTTGACAATTCTTCAGCCTTTTGCTTTAAAATTTTGTTTCTGGTAAGCATAAGCCCTTTTAAATAGCGCTTTAAGACAAGATGATCCATGATTTTACCTAAAATGCCATATTTAGATGCAAAGTAGAGCTCATCTATCATTAGGGTCTTACCGTCATGTTTTTTAAAAATATGATGATGTTTGTACGATTTAAACTCGCCTTTAATAAGCTCGTCTACAAACAAGCAAGGCCTTTTAAACTCAGAAACCTTAAGCGTTAAATGTTGTAATAAATTAAGATGATTGGTCTCCCAAGTCACATAATCGCCTTTTTCTACCTTACCGGCAATTCTACCGCTTACAGGAATTTCGTTTCTATTCTTCAACGAACTGGCATAAAAGCTAACGTCCCTTGCTAGGTCAAAGCACAACTCTATTTTGGCATCTATTTCAGTCTCTACTACAATTTGAGGCATAAAGTTAGTTTTGTAGTAAGACACTTACATTTTTGAAAGGTCACATGAAATGTTTTATTTTAAAATGATTTAAAATAATTATTGTCATGCTGAATTTATTTCAGCATCTAAAAATTAGAATCTGAAACAAGTTCAGATTGACAAAACATGAACAGATTAGTTATTTTATATTGAAATTTGAGATTCCTGTTTTCACAGGGATTTTACACATTAAACAAGAAATGCATCACATCTCCATCCTTAACGATGTAATTTTTGCCTTCTACACGCATTTTACCAGCTTCTTTTACTTTGGCTTCGCTACCGTAGTTAACGTAATCGTTATACGCAATAACTTCGGCTCTAATGAAGCCTTTTTCAAAATCGGTATGAATAACTCCAGCAGCCTGTGGTGCCGTAGCGCCAATATTTACGGTCCAGGCTCTTACTTCCTTTACACCAGCAGTAAAGTAGGTTTGTTGCTTTAATAGCTTATAGGCGGCTCTAATCAATTTTGCAGAACCAGGCTCATCCAAACCAATATCCTCCAAAAATAATTGGCGTTCTTCATAGTCTTCCAATTCGTTGATATCCGCTTCAGTGCCTACAGCCAACACCAATACTTCAGCATGTTCATCTTTTACGGCTTCCCTAACTTGCTCAACATAGGCATTACCAGTATTTGCAGCACCTTCATCTACGTTACAAACGTACATGACAGGCTTGTCCGTAATAAACTGCAAGGGTTTTACATAAGCGGCATAATCCTCGTCTGAAAACTCAATTGCTCTTATGGATATACCAGACTCTAAGCTGGTTTTAATCTTTAAAAGTACCGCTTCTTCGGCTTGGGCTTCCTTGTTGCCGGTTTTGGCAGCACGCTTTACTTTATCTAACTTCTTTTCAGTAGTTTCTAAATCTTTAAGCTGAAGTTCCATATCAATGGTTTCCTTATCTCTAATAGGATTTACGGAACCATCCACATGCACAATATTATCGTTGTCAAAGCAACGTAGTACGTGCAAAATTGCATCGGTTTCTCTAATGTTGGCTAAGAACTGGTTTCCTAAACCTTCACCTTTACTCGCACCTTTTACCAAACCTGCAATATCCACGATTTCTACTGTTGCAGGTACTACACGCTCTGGATTAACCAACTCCTCTAATTTGGCCAATCTTGGGTCTGGTACGTTAACCACACCAATATTGGGCTCTATGGTACAAAACGGAAAGTTAGCACTCTGCGCTTTGGCATTAGATAAACAGTTAAATAAGGTTGATTTTCCTACGTTTGGTAATCCTACAATTCCAGCTTTCATATCAATTTCCTGTACTTCGACTCCGCTCAGCACAAGCTGCAGGAATCTTTTTTAATTAAACTTCTTCTCTCTTTTTAAGAGAGTGCAAATGTAATTAAATAGTGGAATAGTTTTGATTAAAGTTTTAGGGAAAGTTTGAGGGTGGTTTTTGGTTGCGTTTATCTTGTTTGTGTATGATTAGTTACGGAAAATCGTAAGCGATTTTCCGCTGAGCAGACATGTTAATTAATTTCAAGGATTTTCCGTTAGGGAAATCAGAAGTAATTAAATATACACGTACGTATTAAGTTTACAATTGATTAAATTATCGTATTGTCAATACTTTCCTTGGTAATCTCTTTAAATATCCTTCCAATCCAATTTAGGAAAGTATCATTTATGCATTGAAAGAAAAAATCAGGATCTTTTAAATCAGCAGAACCAATATTTCTTTGTCCTCCAACAGCGAAATGAAAGTATCGATTCCTAGTCGCTTTAAAAAGACGTATTAACAAATTGTTTTCTACAGTTAGTGTGTATGTTGAAGGATCGCTAGTAGGATGCCATTCGGTATGTTTTAATAAATTTTTAAAAGCATTGTGACAGTTTCTAGCTATTGTTGTATCAGCGTGATCAAAGGAAAAATCAGATGTTGCTTGTAGAATTGGTTCTGCACTCAGTAAATTATTAATGAATAATTCAAAAAATTTAATTTCACTTGTTTTCTCTCCAATGAAAAAACTTTTTAAAGAATTAAATGAACCAATATAATTACGTTGATGCATTGCATGAATCAAAGGAAAACTATAGGATACATATTCTAGCATCCTATATAAATAAACAAATGCGGATTGATCTAGATTTATATTTTTATAAAAAATGAAAAAACTAAGCTCGCTTAATAAATTATTATAAAAGGCAATATTTGATCCATAAAATTTAGTAGAATAAGACTGAAACTTAGATAAGTCGAAAGGGTCAATAAAATCCCTAAGTTGTTTCGTAGATGCTGTATTAAAGTTAACTTTAGGGAATAGAGAATAATTCGTTTTGTTGTTGTAATATATGATGTTACCATCATTATCTTTATATTTTATATGTCCAAGACTTATGGTTCCAGTAAGAAGTCTTATGAACAAGATATCTTTTTTAGTGTTGGTGGTTAATGAGTAGTAATTTGGAAGTGCTGACTGCCAATGTAATGGTATTTCTTCTCGATATCTGAAAAGGTAAGTACTCATAGATTAAGCTTCTTCACCTATTTCTAAAGTTAGTTCGTCAGAATCAAGATGACTTAAAGATTCAAAATTACTAAAATAAAATGCTGCTAATTTCCTTCTTTCTCTACTTAGTTTAATTTTTGATACATTTATATTTTTGAAAGCAGTTTCATATTTTTCAATTGCAGCTTTTATCTGATCTACTGGCATATCCTTAAACTCTAAGAATTTAGTTCTTAATGCTACTACAAATCCCATTAGGTTATTACCATTTCGCAACCAGGTTTCTACATATTCAGATTGGGATAATCTACCTAATAATTGAAGAACAGAACTAAAGTCATATCCAACATTTGGAAGTTTATATTCAATGATTTTTCTAGCTACTAATTCATCTAGTTTTTCTTCAATAATTTTCTTGTTATCAAGATTTGTAGTGTTACTCAAAAATGCAATATAAGCATTAATTAAGTCGGATTTTTTAAATGCTCGCTTTGGTCTAATTCCTTGGGTTTCCTTTTCAGAATAAACATCAATTCCAAAACCTTTAAACTCATAAAGTGTACTAGCAAGCATTTCAATTTGATGTCTTGCGGTCATTGGTTTTTGGCCATTATTTAAAGTTACCATTCTATAAAGAAGATTATCTTTTGATGGACAAACAATTACATTTACATACATAAACCTCTCCGTATCTAATTTTGAGGTTTCTTTTTTAGCAATTCGTTTTAAAGTATTTAACCTTTGTATTCCATCAAGGATAAAACTATTTTTTATCCTTACAGAAATCAACTCATTAATTTGTTTAATTGTAGGTTTATTTTCAATTACGACATCGTCAACAAATGCAATTGTTATAGCTGGCATTATACATCCCTCTTGAATGTCAATTTCAAGCCTACTATAAAACCTCTCATTTTGAAGCTTTCTTTGAAAATGAAGTTTATCAGTTAATTCTATTAGGTTATCAATTGCATATTTGTATGTGACTCTACCAGTAGCAAAATAACCATCAATTACTAAATCTCTATCTACAGCAAATATTTCCATTTTATTTATTTATTACTCAAAGATAAAATATTAATTGAATCTTCCATTTTATAAATTGCGCCTAACGTTAAGATATAGTTCCGTTTCAATGATTTATATCAACCGATAAGCGAAGTTCCTATTTTAAAACCAACAAATCAATACGTAACTTCACGTATTTTTTACAAAGCCTTATTTTTGCCATCTAAATTTTCGCTTTTTGAAACTAAAACGCTCAGAACTCAAACCCTTTTTAGACGAGAAAGTCCAGCTGTACAATAACCCAAAATTTATTGAGAGCGACCCAATACAAGTGCCGCATCAATTTTCTAAAAAAGAGGATATTGAAATTGCTGGGTTTTTAACCGCTACCATTGCTTGGGGAAACCGCAAGAGCATTATTACCAATGCCAACAAGATGATGGAGCTGTTAGACCAGTCGCCTTACGAGTTTGTTATGCAACACCAAGATACCGATTTAGAAGCCTTGAAAGGTTTTGTGCATCGCACGTTTAATGGTGACGATTTTATACAGTTTATAAAAAGCCTGCAACATATTTATACAACACATGATGGTTTAGAAGCTGTGTTTGCAAAACATGCTGAGTCTAATGCTTTACAACAAAGTATCCATGAGTTTAAAAAATTGTTTTTTGAAATTCCGCATTTAGAGCGTACCAAAAAGCATGTTAGTGATCCCTTAAAAAACTCGGCTGCCAAACGCATTAATATGTACTTGCGTTGGATGGTACGTAAGGATAATGCTGGTGTTGACTTTGGGATTTGGGATAGCCTCTCTCCTGCTCAACTCAGCTGTCCGTTAGATGTGCATTCTGGCAATGTAGCACGACAATTAGGTTTGCTAAAACGAAAACAAAATGATGCTAAAGCCTTAGCGGAATTGGATAAGAATCTGCGCAAGTTAGACCCAAACGATCCTGTGAAGTATGACTTTGCCTTGTTTGGTTTGGGTGTTTTTGAGGGGTTTTAAATTCCTGCGAAAGCAGGAATCTCTCTGGGTAATAATTAATTCTAGAATTAATTCAAATAGATTCTGAAACGAGTTCAGAATGACAAATCACTGTGAAGTAGTTACTACCAACTTTGTGTCATGCTGAATTTAGTTCAGCATCTAAAAAATACTTATAATAGATTCTGAAACAAGTTCAGAATGACAAGTCAATATAAGCAATAACAAACAACGTAATGTAATGCTGAACTTGATTCAGCATCTCAGAAAACCAAATACTAGATTCTAAAACGAGTTCAGAATGACAAATCAGTTATATTTAGTTTCAAAATAAACTTACATATCTAGCTTTAAGAACAAAACTCCATGCCTAAAAGAGCTTATCACAATTACTGGGTTTATATTTTAACCAACAAACCAAAAGGTGTGCTTTATATTGGAGTTACAGGCGGCTTAGATGACAGAATGGAAAGACATTCTGAAGGGAAAGGTAGTTTTTTCACCTCTAAATACAGATTAAAGAGACTCGTATATTTTGAGGAATTTCAATATATCGAAGATGCTATCAAAAGAGAAAAACAACTGAAGAATTGGCGAAGAGATTGGAAAATAAATTTAATTGAAAAAGAAAATCCGAATTGGGATAATCTTTGGGAAAGACTAGATTCTGAAACAAGTTCAGAATGACAAACCACCTTTAAGTAATATCAAACAACGTACTGTCATGCTGAACTTGGTTCAGCATCTCAGAAAAGCAAATACTAGATTCTGAAACGAGTTCAGAATGACAATAGTAAACAAAAAAGGCTTCCAAGTTGGAAGCCTTTCTATAAATCTAATTTGTTAATAGACACTTCGACTGCGCTGAGTGTGACTCTTTATCCTTTTAACCAAGCAGCTCTTACAGCTTTTTGTGCTTCGGTAGCATTTTCGTCTTCTACTAACGATTCGCTTATGGCAGTTGCTTTACCTAAAGTCCCCTTTAAAACAATGGCTTCACCATTACGCTCTAAATCCAAACTGTACTCCATACCTTCTTGCCATCCAAACATACCACCAATCACTTGTTGAGCATTTGCAAGGGTTAAGTCTGTTCCGTTTACTTTCTTTATCACATCGCCTGGTTGTACACCTTCTGACGCCCAGAATGAATTTTTAGATACCATTGGCGAAAAGAAAATAATGCCTTTTTCCTGGTCACCATCAAAAATGATGTTTTGTCCACCAGCGAAGATGTAGTTAGTTGGTACTTCGGTTTCGCCTAGTGTTAAACCTACCATTTCAAAAAACTCGTTATAATTAATTGGCACGTCACCTTCTACATGTGTTCTTAAGAATTCACCAACACTTGGATAGGTCATTTCAGTAATTTCAGCTATTAGTTTATCATCTTCAAATGGTTTGTCTTTTCCGTATTTTGCTGATAATTCTTTCATTAAAGACAACATACTTCTATTACCATCACTCTCTTTTCTCATTAAAATATCGATACACATACCAATTAAGGCACCTTTCATGTAAACATTATAATAATTTGATGCATAAGGCTGCTCTAATACGTTTTCACTCATCACTGTAAAACTCATAGCATCATCTAAATTCTTAGATGTTGCTATTTTACTCATTATTGTATTGTAAAAGTCAGCAGGTTCTATTAAGCCTTCGTATACTTGGAAGTGTTGTGCAAAATACTCGGTAACGCCTTCATACATCCATAAGTGCTTAGAAAATGTTGGTTTGTTATAATCAAAATAATGCACATCTTCTGAGTGTACCGATAACGGAGTTACGATATGAAAAAACTCATGCGCTACAACATCTATAATAGATGCCGCCAAGCCTTCTTTGCTTGAAGATTCTGGCAACACTACCACTGTAGAGGTATGGTGCTCTAACGCACCCATACCTTTTGGTGCTGTATCAGAACCGTCTGATAAGTACAAGTAAATATCGTAACGCGCAGTACTGTTAACATCACCTAAATAGTTTTTTTGTGCCTGCATCATTTTATAAACCGTTTCCTTTTGGCTTGCCGCAGTATGCACTTTGTTTGGTGAAAATACACTCAATACTATTTTAATATCACCAACCATAAATTCTTCAACATCCAACTTACCATACATCATTGGGTTGTCGGTAATTTCAAAATAACGCTGTGCAAAATAACTGCTGGTTATAGACTTTCCATCTGCGCTAGATTTCATACCTCTGTCTTCTAATGCCGAAGTTCTTACAAAAGTTGCTGGCGCAGTAACATTTAAAGCGTATTGGTTGTTTTTTAAGGAATCGAAATAACCTATAAATCCATGAAGGTTTAATACGTAGTTATCTTCTTCGATGTTGGTTCCTGCTGGTGAAAAAGGGTTTTCGCCACCTATACCTCCAGTAGATTCAATATCAAACGTATCGTTAACGTAATAGGTTAACTTGTCTAATTTAGTAGCATCTGAAATGGTCCATGTGTTGGTATCTACTTTAGAAACTTCAAGCTCATCGCCATTGTAATCTATGGCTTTCATATCATCCACGTATCGACCAAAGTCGCTAACAGAGTATGTTCCTTGTACTACTCTAGGTAATCTATAAGTTACCGTTTCTGTAGTAAAACGCCCAGGATTAATAGTCACTGGGACTTTATCGTCTACCACTGCTGTTAAATCTAAAGCAGTTACTATAGGATTATTAACTGCCAAATCATCTACCTTTGGTTTGGCTGAACCACAGCCTACCAAAATTACACTTAAGCCCAAAATGGCTAAATAGTTCTTCATGAATATTTAAATTTATTTTTTAAGACGCACAAAACTACAATCTGTTACCACTTTAAGTCTAAAGGTTTTGTTAAATTCGTGCCATGTCGCAACCTTTGGTAAGCATTTTAATTCCTTTTAAGAATACAGAAGCTTTTATTTCTGAATGTATTGTATCCATCATTAACCAAACTTATGCTAATTGGGAAGCTATTTTTGTAGATGACCATTCTGATGATTCATCGCATGCTATTGTTGAAGAATTTTCAAAAAAAGAGCCTCGAATTCAGCTTTACACCAACGAAAATAAAGGCATAATTTCAGCGTTGCAAACCGCTTTTAAAAATTGTATAGGCACCTACATAACTAGGATGGATAGCGATGATATAATGACCGTAAATCGACTTGAGGTGATGGTGAATATTCTTTTAGTACATGGCAAACATCATCTTGCAGTTGGGCAAGTAAAGTATTTTAGAACTGACGGCATTAGTAATGGTTATGCACGCTACGAACGTTGGCTTAATAAGCTTACCGAAAAAGGCAATAATTATTCTGAAATTTACAAAGAATGTGTAATTCCTTCACCTTGCTGGATGGTGCATCGTGATGATTTTATAGCTTGTGCAGGTTTTGAGCCTAATCGTTATCCTGAAGATTATGACCTAACATTTCGGTTTTACAGAGCAAAATACAGATGTATTCCGTGTGATAAAGTACTACTCCATTGGCGCGATTACAGTACACGAACTTCAAGAACTCACGAACATTATGCAATAAATTACTTTTTGGACATAAAGGTGCATTACTTCTTAGAGTTGGATTATGATACAACAAGACCATTAGTCATTTGGGGAGCAGGAAATAAAGGAAAAACCGTGGCAAAACTCTTAATTGAAAAGGAAATCCCATTTTATTGGATATGTGATAACCAAAAGAAAATAGGTAAAGACATTTATGGACAAGAACTGTTGAATTTTGAATATTTAGAACAACTCAATCAGCCACAAAGTATTATTTCTGTTGCCAATGAAGACGAGCAAGAAGACATAAGACAGTATTTTAAAAAGCAAAACATGCAGCCTATGACCGATTATTTCTTCTTTTGTTAAAATTCTCAAAAGCGCATTACTGTTATCCTATATCATTTTCTATATTTGGCTAATTAATAATGTCCACACTAGGAATGCAGTTTAAACATCCCGAATTACTTTACGCGCTTTTTTTACTGATAGTTCCTATACTTATCCATCTTTTTCAGTTACGCCGTTTTCAGAAAGTAAAATTTACCAATGTAAAATTCTTAAAGACGGTAAGACTGCAAACTCGCAAAAGCTCACAATTAAAAAAATGGCTCACGCTTCTTACCAGAATGTTGTTGCTAGCGTGTGCAATTATTGCGTTTGCACAACCTTTTATACCAAATACTGAAGATTTTAATGAGGCACAGGAAACCGTTTTATATCTCGATAATTCATACAGTATGCAGGCCACAGGTAAAAACGGAAGCTTGCTAAATGAAGCCATTCAAGATATTATAAATAGCTTTCCTGAAGACGAAAAGATAAGTCTGTTTACTAATACGCAAACCTTTAGAAACACTAGCATAAAGGCTTTAAAAAATGATTTAATCCAACTAGAGCACTCACCTACGCAATTGAACTATGATGCGCTAATTATAAAAGGTAAACAGTTGTTTTCTAATGATAAAGCTACTGCAAAAAACCTTGTTTTGGTTTCCGATTTTCAGCAAAAGGATAAACCATTGACATTTGAAAATGATAGCACTATTAATTTGAACTTGGTACAGCCTAAATCATCTTTAGTATCTAATGTAAGCATTGATAGCGTTTATGTTTCAAATTCAAATGCTGAAACTTTAGACTTAAATGTGAAACTATCCAATCAAGGTGAAGCTATTGAGAATATTACAATTTCCTTGTTTAATGATACTATTCTATTAGCGAAAAATGCTGTGAACATCAATGAAAATTCAGAAGCAACTTTCTCTATTTCTAATAATGCAGTGATTAATGGCAAATTAGTTGTTGAAGATACTGGCTTGCAATACGACAATAGTTTTTATTTCAACATCAATTCCAAACCAAAAATCAAGGTACTTGCCATAAATGAAAATGCAGAAGACAACTTTTTAAAACGTATTTATACTAAAGATGAATTTGAGTATAATTCCTTTAAATTAGATGAGTTAAATTTTAATCTCATTCCAGATCAAAACCTCATTGTTTTAAATGAACTTGAAACTATTTCTGATGCATTAAGAACTGCTCTTATCTCATTTAAAAATGATGGAGGATATATTTTAATTATTCCTTCAAAAGGAATTAACTTAAATACTTATAATCAATTATTTAAAAATACCAATACTTCTCAATTTTTAACATTAAATAGTCAACAAAAACGCATTACAACCATTAATTATAATCATCCACTTTTAGCAAATGCGTTTTATTCAAAAGTGACTAATTTTCAGTATCCAAAAGTTGAATCTTCTTATAATTTTTCTTCAAATAGCAATAGTGTTTTATCATTTGAAGATAGCAATGCTTTTTTAGTTGGTTTAGATGGAATCTATGCATTTTCGAGTGCCTTAAATGTTGAGAATTCAAACTTTAAAAATTCACCTTTAA
>JAGQZO010000025.1:0-8543 GCA_020435515.1 Winogradskyella sp.
TGAAAGATTTCATTAAAAACATCGTAGAGTATAACGACAACAAGCTTAGTAGAGGTTTTGCGTTTTTTATTCAGTTTTTAATTGTCTTATCTGTCATTACGTTTTCTGTTGAAACGCTTCCTAATTTAAAACCGCAAACCAAAACCATTCTCAATTCTATTGAAGTGTTTTGTGTAGTGGTCTTTACAATTGAATACCTAGCCAGAATCTATGTTGCTGAGAATAAACCTAAATTCATTTTTAGTTTTTTTGGACTCATAGATTTGTTTGCTATTCTACCGTTTTATTTATCTTTTGGTTTAGATCTACGCTCTTTAAGGGTGTTGAGAATGTTTAGACTCTTTAGGCTATTAAAATTGGTAAGATATAATAAAGCCATGCGTCATTTTGCTAAGGCGATGCTATTAGCCAAAGAGCAAATCATTCTCTTTATGGGTGTTACCTTGGTGTTGATCTATTTTGCAGCTATTGGTATTTACTACTTCGAAAACGAAGCACAGCCCGAACATTTTTCTTCTATTTTTGATAGTCTTTGGTGGTCTATCGTCACCTTAACCACAGTGGGTTATGGAGATGTATATCCGATTACGGTTGGTGGAAGAATTTTCACATTCTTTATCCTTTTAATCGGATTGGGTATTGTAGCCATACCAACAGGGATTATTTCTTCTTCACTCACAAAAATCGTTGAGCCAGATTCTGAAGACGAATAGTTAAAATTTGCTTTCTATCATTCCCAACTTGATATGAAATCTATTTTTAAGTATCTTTAAAATAAAAAATGAAAGCTATAAAATATCTCTTCTTATTTCTTTTGGTGTCGTCTTGTGGAACTGTTGTCAATTACGATTACGAGAAATCTACCGACTTTTCAAAGTACAAGACCTACGACTATTTTAGTGATATGCAAACTGGCTTAAGTCAGTTAGATACCAAACGTATTATGCGTTCTATAGATACAAAATTGGCGACAATGGGATTAACACGTTCAGATAATCCAGATTTTTATATTGATATTCAAAGTCAGGATATTATGAACAGAAATAACTCTGCAGTTGGCGTAGGTGCTGGTGGAGGAGGCGGAGGTGGTTTCGGTGGTGTTTCTGTCGGGATACCTTTAGGAGGTAACCAAAATACGCGAGAAATTGTGATAGACTTTGTAGACAAAAAGCAAAACGAAAAATTGTTCTGGCAAGCGGTCAGTGAGAGTAATTATCGCGAAAATGCGTCACCAGAAAAGCGTGAAGCTTATTTTGATGCTTTGGTTGAAAAGATCTTCTCTAAGTATCCTCCAAGGAAATAGTCTTTTTAGTTATTTCAGCATAGGTTTGTATTGTTCTCTATAACCAAATAGCATCACAATATTTAATGCTAAAAGAACAATTGCTCCGGCTATATCTGCAGGTCCTAAAAAAGCGTGGAATAAAACAGCATTAATAGATACGCTCATTAAAATAATAGCTAGTAAGCCACCATACTTATTAAATACAAAGGCAAGTCCGGCTACAACTTCAACAATACCTACAAGTTCTAGGGTTTTTGTTGATATAAGCGCTGCCATATAGTTCATAACAGGTTCTGGAATTTCTTGAGGTCCAGGCATAAAGTTGAAAAACTTGTTTGCGCCAAAGATTACCAATAGGACACCAAAAATAATTCGGATGACTTTAAATACAGTTGCATTCATAATGATAAAATAATTTAGTTAGTAATACTAAAGATAGAGAATATCTCAATGCAACAGCTTAAATTATTCAACATTCACTCTCACGCCTTCACTATGACTGCTAAATTCAGGAGCGTACATAGATTGAATGGTGCTAATGCCATTACTCATATCACCTGCATTATTGACGCGTAAATCGTATTCAAACACATAAACTCCTTTTGGTAGATAGTCCATAAAAAAGTTAGTCGCTGCATCTTTAGTGCTTTCGTAATACCCTAAACCATCTTGCCATTTGTATTGCGATAACACGTTGATAGGCTCAAAACCTGCTGCACGCATATCTTTAAGATGAACAAATTCCATGTCTCTGTCTGAACGCAATTCAATACGAACACGAACCAAGTCGCCAACAATCAATTTAGTTTCTTTAGTAATTTCTGAAATCTCTTCCCCTTTATCAGTATTCGTTTTTAAGAAGAGTTTTTTACTCAACTTTAAAGGCGTTTCAGCTGAGGTGATTTTATCCAAATCTTCAAAATATTGCCAGTATAAGGCTCCCCAAGCAATACCATCTCCCTTTTTAGAAATAGAGACATTGGCTTGATCTGGTGTAATTTCTTTACCTGTCCAAGACGTCTTGTAGTAACCTGTTCCGGCTTCAACCTTAACATTATCTAATATTGAAGGATTTATAGTTTCGTTACCAACTTTTACATCAACAATTTCAGTAACACTTCGACTGCGCTCAGTGCTGGCTTCTAACCAAGAACTCCCTTGAAGCAATAACGCATAAACAGCTTCAGTGGTTGCTTTGGTGGTTTCCCATTTGTTGGTTTGTTTGTTTTTGAGTAACCAAATTTTTAGGTTGTCGATGTCTTCAAGATTCTTTGTTTCACTCTGAATGACGGTTCCAACTTCTGAAAACGCTTCAACTAAAAGCGACTGTGTTTCAATTGGAGCTTGGTGCCAGTACCAAGAACTCGTGTTAGCTTTCCAGTACATACCCAATTCGTCTGAGGTAATGCTATTTTCTTTTAGTGATTTTAAAATCTTTCCTGATGTAGCATCATCGTTCATTCTGTGAAGCGTTAAGGTCATTAAACCTTTGGCATATAACGAACGTTTTAACCAATAGGTCTGCATTTGCGATTTGTAGTAATCCATTATAGTTTCCACTTCTTTTGAAGCTTTTACTTCAGGGTAAAAACTACGTACATACATATAATGCAGTTGCGTGTAAGACAAATGGTCTTTACTTAAATCAGCATCTTTATTGTACTTTCTGATGTCTTTATATTCTTTAACGAATTCAGTATCTAGGTATTGGATAGCATTTGAAATCATTGATGTTTCGCTGTCGCTCTGAATGACATTAAGTTGTTTTAGATGTCCAAACCCAGAAATAATATGTTGCGTGATAAAACGATTGGCATAGCCACCATTAAACCAAGGCCAAGCACCAGATGGCAATTGGTTTTGTTTCAGTTTTCGTAAAGCTGAATTGAGTTCATTATTCATTTTGTTCAGGTCGAATAACAAGCCAATACGCTTTTTTTGCTCAGTTTCGGATTGCGCATCGCGTAACCAAGGTGTTTCCTGAATTAAAAGTGATTTCAACTCTTGATTTTTTTCAAGATTAGAGAGTAATGCATTCTTTTGGTTGCTGAGCGAAGTCGAAGTAGCCCATTGATTAAACACAGCTTCAATCTTAGGATTAGAGCTTACAATGTGCTGCGCCAAAGCATTGGCATAATATCTTGAAAAGGTCTGCTCATTGCAATCATAAGGATATTCCATTAGGTATGGTAAAGCTTGTACAGCATACCATGCAGGATTGGACGTCATCTCTAAAGTTAATTTATGATTGGTTAACGTCGTTGAGGTGTTGTCTTTTAGTTTTTCTAAAGTAAAGGTTTTGGTTTCGTTTGAGCGGATCCACATCGGTAGCGTTTCAGTTACCAGCATTCTGTTGGATAATACCGGTAAGGCGTTTTGTTCACCGTCGCTAAATTGATCACCGTTTTCAGGGTCTACTGAAATAGCAATTATTTTATACTGAACAGCTTGAAGACCTTTTGGAATGTTTAGTTTCCAAGATACTTGCGTGTTCCCTTTTGCATCAACTGTAAAGTCTTTATCAGTTAAATCACTTGTTAAGGTATAGTTTCTGCCTATTTCACCTAGAAAGATTTGGGATAAAAATTCACCAGTAACAGGATTAGTCAATTCTAATCTTGCTATACCAGACAATTCCTTCTCGGTAAGATTCGCAATTTTTGTACTAATGGTAATTTGGTCACCTTCTCGTAAAAAACGTGGTGCATTTGGGATGACCATTAAATCCTTTTGAGTCACGGTTTCTAATTGCTTTACTGAACTTTCTAAAGTTTTGGTATGCGACAATAATTGTAATTTCCATTTGGTCAAAGCCTCAGGTGCTTTAAAGTTAAAACTTACATTACCGTCTTCATCAGTTTGTAATTGTGGAAAGAAAAAAGCTGTTTCGTTAAGGTTTTTTCTAATTAAAATTTCATTTTTTGGAATATCATTAATATACATTTGAGACGTTCCAGTTACTATCTTTTTATCTGGAACTACTTTGGCACGTTCCATTAAAATATTATATTCTGAATCATCCATTTCTTCTGAAGTGGTAAAGTTTCCTCTAGATTCAAAATAGACACTATCATTTAATTTTTGAGTTCCAGCAAGAGCTCTTTTAGTTGTAGTTCCATAGCCGACAACTACGACTTCGTCAAGGGAAGAGTAATCAGGAACCAAATTGATATTATATATATTGTCATCGCCTATTTTGATGTCAAGAGTTTTCATACCAATATAACTTATGGTAATTATGTCTCCTTTTTTGGCTTCTAACTTAAAGTTACCATCAAAATCAGTTTGCGCACCTCTACTAGTTCCTTTTATAATTATACTTACACCAGGAAGCGGTAAGCCATCTTCTTTGTCTATAATATTACCTTCAATAAAGCCTTTCTTTATACCAGATTGAGTTCTAGAGTTATAATGTGAAGGAGTGTTTTCATATTGTCTTCTTAAGAATTGTCGTCTGGCATAATAGTGTGAGCCGTCAAAACTAAATCCATACCAATTTAATTGGTCATAAATCCTATAATCATAATTACGAGGATAGGCAAATCGATTAAACAATCTAAAACTAGTAGTACCAAAACTGCGTCCACCATTCTTGTTTATTCTACTGTAATAAGATGGTCTATTAATAGGATTAAAATTCCAATGATGCCCTCTAAATTCATCTAAAGACGCGTCATACATGCTTGCTAAAAGTTCAGCGGAAACTTTATCTCCTTTTGGGCCTTTGATTTTAAAACTCCAGGTTTCGTCTTGTCCCGGCTGTAACTTATCTCTAAAAGTTGTGGTTTCAATCTCTAAATCGGTTTTAGGATAAGGCACATTAACACTAAAACTTTGAGAAACATAACTATTGAAAGCCGCAAAACTGGTGTGGACTTCAAAGCCACCTAAATCGTCTTCTAAAACAGGAATGCTAATGGTTTGCTTAGAATTGTTCAATGTTACCAATTGCGTTACAATGATGTTGTTGTCTTTTTCAACTTCTACAGTCACTGTGATGTCTTTTGCAGCTGAACCTATAGTGAGTTTTGCAACGTCACCAGCTTTGTAATTGTCTTTGTCTAAAGTCGCTTCAAAAAGTTGGTTGTCGGCAACGGTTTTATCGTTATCACTAAATAGATTTGTGAAGGCTTCAGCTTTTACGTCTTTTCCGAATTTATCCTTGCTTTCTGCAATAATAATGTACCGACCAGAGTTCCACTTTTTTAGTTTTTTTAGCGTGATGGTTTTTTCCTTTTCAGTATCGAAATCTGTTGAGAACACTTCCTCTCCTTTATCCCAATGGGTAGATAAATGCTCATCGTTGTAGGGATCGTGAGGAAATAAGCGTTTAAATTCTTCTTTAGAAATCACCTGAAAATCTGGTGCATTCCAAGGTCTGTTTCTAAGCACGTTAGTTGGTGCTTTAAGTTTGTAAATCTTTAAGGTCCCTTGGGCAGGAACAAACTCACCATTAAGGTTTTGGGAATTTAAAATGAGTTCTGCTTCCTTTTTAGTTTTGTCAATCTGGTTTGGAGCAGAAACTTGTAAAGTCATGGCATGGTAACCAACATTAACAACCGTTGATGTAGAACGTGTTTCTCCATTAATATCTGTAACATCAGCAGTAACTTCATAATTAAAAATAGGAAGGTTGTCTTTAGAAACGCTTTCATCTGGTAAAGCTGTAAACGTAATTTCGAATTCACCTTTGTCGTTTGTTGTGCTTTCTCCAAAAGTGATTTCTTGTGCTTCAGAACTGTAATAACCTGGTCGTCTCCAATACCACCAACTCGGATATTGCACTTGGCGTTTTACGCGATACACCACTTTGGCATCCGTAATGTTACTGCCAGCAAATGCAATCGCTTTTCCTTTTACGGTAATACTATCGTTAACTTTAAAGGTTTCTGTAATAGGTTGAAATTCTGGTTTAAACTTTGGGCGTTTATACTCTTCAACAGAGAAGTAAGTGTAGCCTTTTCTGCCACAAACCATTTCAATCGTAAAGCTTCCTGTAAGCCCATCATTTGGTAAAATAAATTCACCAGCAACCGAACCATATTCGTTGGTTTTAAGTTCCAGTTCTTTAACGATTTCACCATTGACATTTCTTAGTGTTACTGTTGCTTTTTCGTTAGCATAAACTTCGGTTTTATTGGCTTTGGTTGCTGTGGTAATACCTTTAAAATAAGCCGTTTGTCCTGGTCTATATATGCTTCGGTCTGTAAACAAAAACACATTGTATTGGGTGTCGTTGTTTTCTCTTTCTTGGAAACTTCTACTTATGTAGTAGTCCCCAAAAAACGCGATATCCTCTTTATAATCGGCTCTAATTTCTACTTCTCTGTAGTAGTTGCCATCTTTTTTGAAGCTGAATTTTCCGTATCTATCGGTCGATAGCATTTTAGAAAATAATTTATCTCTATTGTTTCTGTAAGTTATATTGATTACAGCATCTACAATAGGTAACCCATTAGTTCTATTAATGAGTTGGTAGTTTACAACGTCGTTTTCAGTACTTTCTAACAATGCCAGATCCGTTACTTGGAGATGCGTTACAGCAAATACGCTGTCTTTTTTGGTATCTGCTTTAATCAAGTAAAAACCATTGGTTAACTGAGGAATGATGACCTCTGTGCTGTGTTCTTGATAATCACCTTCAGATTTTAGGTTGCTTGTAAACGAGTGAAGCGGCTTTAATTTGTTGAAAAACTTTAGTTTATCGTCAGTATTGATTGCTTTTTTGAAGGTTTCTAGTTGATTGCTGTCAATTTTATAAATACTAAAACCTAGCTCAGTAAGATTTTTGTAAGTGACTAAAATTCGGGAAGCAGCGTTTATTGGTAAGAATTCTTCAGCTTCCAATCTTAGGCTAGGTTGAAGGATTTGCTGTTTTAAAATGCTACATTTTTTGGCACCATCGCTTTCTGGATAGTCGGATATTGCGGCATCACATAGTTCTAAGGCTTCTTTAAGTTTCCAACGGTATGCTTCAGAATCATTACTGTAGTTATACTGACTTCCAAGGTCGCGATAGGTTTTAGCGATTTCAAAATTATACAGCGCTGATAGTGGAGAACCCTGTAATTGCTTGGCTTTTTCTTTTAATGAGTGAAGTAGTACCTCTTTTTTGTTGTTGAACGTTGCATGTTGCGCAACATAATTCAATCGCTCAATATCTATAGCAAAAAACGCTTTTGAAACTGTATTGCTTCGATGGAATTTGGTTAGGTTTTGGTAAATTTTGAGTGCATGTAACTGCAGGGACAAACTATCCTTTGAGGTGATTTTAGCGTTAATAAATTGTTCGCTGTCTGCTATAAAAATTTCATTTTCAATTTTAAATTGATAAGATGGTTGTGCAATACTATTTTCAGTGGTTTTATAAAACTGAAGCGCGTTATGACTCAACAAATCATACAAGGTTGGTCTGTAAATTTTAGAGTCTTTAGCCTCGTTTAAAAGTGTGCTGTAGTTTTCTAAACCTTCTTGTTGAAGCAATAAGCCATTCTCTAAAGAACGTTGGTAATACACATGGATTTCATTGAACAAGGTTTCTAAATCCCAAGTTCTAAAATCATTGCTAACCTTTGAGTCCGTTTTTGTTCTGTCATAAAATTTGTATCTATTCTGCTGAAAATATTGCCAATATAGCGTCGCCAACATATTTTCTAAAAGACGTTTTGTAGGAATGTCTTTTGCAGCTTCAATTTCGGATTTAAATAGATTGACGATATTTAGTTGTGCCTCTTCTTCAAGAATCAACATGTACTTGCTTTTGTGCAGCAGTGCTTTTATCTGTTGCTGTTTGTTTTTTGATGCTTTTGCGTCGTTGTAGATCGTATCAACAAGCTCTGCAGCACTTTTGGTTAAGCCTTCATTTTCGAGCTGTATGACCATTTTCCATTGGTTGTCAAAGTTATTTTGGGCTTGAGAAAATGAGGCGAAGCAAATAAGCATTAGTATAGAGATATAGTTTTTCATGAGTAATCTAATTTTCTACAAAATACCTTCAAAAGGTATTCCAAACAAAGTTATAAAGCGTCAAAGTAGTGTTTGGGTGAGTTAAGGTAAACAATTTGTTAGTGAACATGAACGTTATTAAATTGTATTTTTGTAAAAAAATGGTCTATAACGTATGAAGAAATTTCTTTGGATTTTTTTTGTGTCAGCATTTTGTTTCTCTCAAACTTCAAAAGAGAAAGCCAAAACATACCTAATAGAAAAAGACTATAAAAAGGCACAACAGGAATTAACTACTTTTTTGGAATCAAAT
>JAGQZO010000025.1:8707-10419 GCA_020435515.1 Winogradskyella sp.
TTAAGCGTAAGCAAATTAAAAGCGCTTAGTATCATTGGTGATGTTAAAAGTGCGTTTTTAAAGGCTGCTGAATTAGATCCAAAACATATTGACACACGTTGGGCTTTGGTTGAGTTGTATGTGTCACTGCCAGGAATTGTAGGCGGTAGTACTTCTAAAGCCTTAAAGTATGCTAATGAATTAGAAAATCTTTCAACAGTAGATGGCTATTTGGCAAAAGGCTATGTGTACGAGTATGATGACGAACCAGAACTAGCCGAGAAGTATTATAAACTTGCTATTGAAGTTGGAGGCTCTGTGACCTGTTATGAAAAGCTAACCAACTTTTATGAATCGCAAGATCAGCCAGATAAGGCTATAGACAATATTGAAAAAGCACATGGAAAACATCAGCGAAATGCCATGCATTATCAAATAGGCAAAGTATGTGCGGATTACAATATTCAGTTAGAAAAAGGTGAAAAATGCCTCAAGGCTTACCTATCTAATCACTCAGCAAAAGATGGTGTGCCAAAGGCTTGGGCTTATTACCGTTTAGCTCAAATATACAAACACAAGAAGGATAAAACAGAGGCTTTAAAATGGATAGATAAAGCCATTGCAGGTCTGCCAGATATTAAAGTTTTTCAAGAGGAAAAAGCACTCATTTCTGAGCTTTAAATCAAATAGCATAAGTTTTCTTTATACTTACTATTAAAAATATCAATAGCTTAAATATTTGTTAAATTCGCAAAAGTGATAGTAATACTATTATATTTGCAAACAAATATTTTGGGTATGATAAATTTATTATCGAATTTAAAAATAGCAGTACCAGAAAAAATCTTTATCAAAGATCCTGAATCTTCGGATTTGGGTAAGCGTATTGTAGAGCATAGTATTCTTTTGATAGATGAAATAGGCTTTGATAGTTTTACCTTTAAAAAACTTGGGGCTAAAATTGGTTCTAACGAAAGTTCTATATATCGATATTTTGATAGCAAACACAAATTGCTTTTATATCTAACATCTTGGTATTGGGCTTGGATAGAATACCAAATGGTATTTGCAACACACAATGTCCCAGATTATAATGATCAGTTGTTTAAAGCTATTGAAGTTGTAACCAGAGAAATAAAAGAAGATGTTGCATTTACACATATCAACGAAGTAGTTTTAAACAGAATTATCATTAACGAATATTCTAAGTCCTACTTAACCAAAGAAGTTGATAGCGAAAACAAGGAAGGCTATTTTGTTGTATACAAACGCGTTGTTAAGCGCTTGAGTGAAATTATCAATAATGTTGATTCAGATTATGAGTTTCCTTCAAGTTTGGCAAGTACTATAGTTGAAGGCTCTCTCCATCAGCACTTCTTAAAAGCACACTTTAGTTCTATCACAGATTGTGGTAAAGATGTAACACCTACAGAATTCTTTCTTAATCTTACTCAAAAAGTTTTAAAGACAACTACAAATGGAACAAAATAAAGCGATTTTAACTCCGTGGCAACGTTTTGTTGGGATTTTAAAACTCGAGAAAAAGGATTTGTTACAGGTTATTTATTATGCCGTTTTTTCGGGTCTTATCAGTTTGACATTACCGTTAGGTATTCAGGCGATTATTAATTTAATACAAGGTGCGCAAGTTAGCACATCGTGGATTGTATTGGTTGTTTTAGTAACCTTGGGTGTGGTGTTTGTAGGCGTGCTTCAACTAATGCAAATGCGTA
>JAGQZO010000026.1:0-4502 GCA_020435515.1 Winogradskyella sp.
CTTTTGATGAATGTATTCAGACCAATCAACCAAACTGTGTGGTTGCACCTATTACATATTCAGATGGAAGTTCGTTTTTAAAACGCTTTCAAATTTTGGATATTCTTAGTTTGCAAGGAGCTACTGTTGGTGGCTTTGGACTAAAGCTTCCGTTTTTGTCTAATGGTGCTAATTTTGCGTATCGAAAAGCTGCATTTCAAGCTGTTGATGGGTTTTCTGGCAATAATAACTTAGCAAGCGGAGATGATGTTTTTTTACTAGAAAAACTTAAAAAAATTGATCTTAAAAAAGTCCTTTATTTAAAATCTGATCAAGCTATAGTGACTACAAAGCCTATGGCAGATTTAAAATCATTAATCCATCAACGTCTGCGTTGGGCCTCAAAGACAAGCCGTAATCCCAATTGGTTTTCAAAATTGGTTGGACTTATTATTTTTTCAGGGAATTTAGCGTGTATTGCCATACTTCCTGTTTTCCTTTTTGGGTTGATAACACCTAGGATTGCCATAGCCTTATTGGTGATAAAATTCAGTATTGATTTTTTGTTGTTATTCAAAACAGCTCGCTTGTTCAAACAGGAAATTGTATTGTTTTCTTATGTTTGGTCTTGTCTTCTTTACCCTTTATTTAGTGTATATATCGCTATATTATCGCTATTCAAGTCTTATCAATGGAAAGGCAGAACTTTTAAAAAGTAACTTTTACTTAAGATATTTTTAATAGCTTTACTGAAACCGAGACCACAAATCACTAAAAAACTAACAAATGAAGAAAATTCTTATCGCAATACTGTTCCTTTTGGCTTTTCAGTTGAATTACAGCCAACAAACCTATACTGTGAATGGTGAATCTTTAGAGCTTAAAACTGAAATTGATGGCCAGATTGACTTGCTTTGGAATGTTATAGATGGCCAATTCCGCTATTTTGCGAGAACAAATAACGGCACTTTAACTGAACTAAAGAATACGAAAGACGACAATAACAATTATCAAGAAGAATATAAATCTACATTGCGTAGCCTTACCAATGGAATGAATACCGACAAACTTAAGCTAACTCTTTACAGCCTCAGAAATTATATAGATGCTTACAACGCTTCTGTAGATTCTAGTTATAACTCAACAAGCACTGTGAGTAGTGTACAGTTTAGACTAGGTTTTTCTGGCGGTATTACAAACAATCCATTTGTTGGAAATCCTGACAACATTAAAACACCAATGATTGGCGCTGAATTGGAAATTTATGAGGCTAACGTCTTGCCTAGACATTCTGGATTTTTACAAGCAAGACATGCTTTTGAGAGTGATGATTTTAAATATAGCACGTCTGAATTATCGTTAGGGTATCGCTACAGGTTTATAAATAAAGAAGCGTTTTCAATTTATGGACAAGTGAAATTAGCGACTGTGAATTTTTCAAATTTTACATTCCTAGATGAAAATGACATGGAAGTGGATTCTAACGAAACATCGTTTGATATTCCTTTTATTTTTGGTGTAGGCTCAGATATTAAAGTAGGTAACAACAGCTACATTACTATTATTTATGGCGAATTGTTTGCACTGCTCTTAGATAATCAAGGTAATTTCTCGACAGATATTGCTGTTGGATATAAATTCAACCTCTAATAATGAGCCTACGGAATTTTAAAACCTCCAACCCTGTTTTTAATGGCTATTTTTGGGATGATGGCCAATCGTCTTCAAAGACCATGTCTGTTGCTGGTATTTTTTTCAAATCCATGATTGGCATTTTAGTGATTGCAGGAATCACAGCTTATTTATGGAAACTCAACGAAGAAGGAACACCAATGCGATGGTTTACTTTAGGTGGTATGTTGGGTGCAATCGTGGTAAGTGTTTTAATTTCAGTTCGGCAAAATTGGGCGCATATTTTAGTACCGCTTTATATCATTGCGAAGGGCTTTTTTTTAGGTGGTTTTTCTTCTTATGCTCATCGTAATTTTCCTGAATTACCTTACCAGGCCATTGGTGTGACCATTATTACATTTTTTGTGATGCTCTTGCTTTATCAGTTTAGAATTATAGTAGTGACCAAAAAACTGCGAAGTGTTATCATTACAGCCACGGTAAGCATTATGGTCGTCTATTTAATTTCTTGGATATTGAGCTTTTTTGGCATTAAAACCTACATTTGGGGAACCTCTTGGTTTGCTATTGCTTTTAATGTTTTAGCAGCTATTGTAGCGTCCTTTGCGCTATTATTGGATTTTGATTACATAGAACGCTACAAAAACAAAGCACCAAAATATAAAGAGTGGTTGGCCACTTGGGGACTTTTGGCTACACTGATTTGGTTGTATGTGGAAGTGTTACGGTTAATGCAGAAGTTGGCGATACGGTTTTAGTATCTTTCGCAAAGATATTAAGACGCTATAAAGTTCTCGATACAAAATTGCTAAAAAGCAATTTCACTCGAACTGACACACCTGATATAATTAGTCTATCTTAACAATAACTGGTAACTCAAAAGCTGTAGTTACCTGTTGGCCTCTCTTTATGGCAGGGAATATTTTAGGCACACCATTTAAACTTTGACGTAATAAACTATCAATTTCTGGAATCATAAAGCGAGTTTCTGGCTTCATTGTAATATCTTCTATTTGCAAAAGCCCAGTATTATCAATAATCAGTTTTAGCCTAATCGTATCATTTACATCTTCTGAAACCACAATATTTTGGCTTCCTAAGTAGTCATTAACATATTGTAATAATGTATTCTGAAAGCAAACCCTACTATCTTCTTTAGTTGTCATAGCTTCACAACTATTAAAGGTTGGATAGGTATCTACATCGTTCCAATTGAAGGTTTGCAATTCTTCCTTTAGTAAATCCTCTGAATTTACTTTTTGCTTCTCAAAATAATCGCAAGCAGTTAACAGAACAAGTAATAAAAAACAAGCTAGTCGGTTCATTAGCACATTTCTAATAGTGAAATGTACAATAATTTTAGGATTTTAGCTTCTATCCATTAAATACGAGCTATATTAAGCTTTATTTATTCAAAGTTATTGGCAGAGAAAATGCCACAGCAACTACTTTTCCTTTTTGACGACCTGGTATAAATTGTGGCAATAAGTTTAAAACTCGTTTTGCTTCTTCTTCTAAGGCTTCACTTGCTGCTCTAGCTTCAATTCCGGTTACATTACCATCTGTATCTATTAAGAAACGAGCAAAAATGCGCTTGTTATGTAGCTCTGCATTCTTCTCAACGTTCTTGTTGAAGTGCTTTTTAACATGAGAATTTAAAAACCCACTGAAACATTCCTTTTTATCCTCTTTTGATACTAAATTTTCACAATCTTTATGTGATGGTGCTTGGTCTACAACATGAAAAGGTACTTCATCTAAATAATTATTATTAGTTTGTTTTTTTGTTTGAGACTTTTCTAAAAGTTTTTTTATTTCATGTGATGTAAGCAACTGAATTAACCCATCATAATTATCTTTAGTTATAATTATACTTTCAGAGTCATCACTAACAATTAGCTTTCTATAAAAACTACCTTGTAAAACATCTTTAGCCTTTTCTAAAGCATCTTGATGCTCTTCCGTCGTTAAGTTATTTATATCATCAGAAATAACTCTTAAAGTTCTATTATCAGCTCTTTCATTATACGATCGTTTGGCTTCATCTGTTTTAAGATATTCAAGATGGTCTTGATAGGATCTATTAAAACTTATCATTTCATCAAAACCTTTGATTCTTTCTGGTTTAACTTGTTCAGACTTTTGGGAAAATTTTTTAAATGTAAAACCCATATATCTTGTATACGCAACATAGCGCATGTACTCATCATAAGTTGGTATATACTTTCTCTGAGTATAATCATAATCTTTTGCTATTTCAAGTATATCAGACAATTCATCGTCTTTTTTAACTAGCTCTTGATAGTATTTATTTATTAATTCCTCATCAGTTAATTCCTGATTAATTTCTTTTTTTGTAGCTGATTTTTCCTGAGCTTTGACTTCGGTAGAGGTATAAACCAACATCGCAAATATCAGAGGAAGTAAAAGCGCATATTTAAGCAAACTCTTTTGACTGGATTTTGATTTTTGTAACATAACTATTCGTTTTTTGATTAATGATTTTTTGAAAAATGTATTGGTAAAAGACAGCGTGTTAGTGTCTAATATCTGATGCAACAAACTTTGATAATAGCCAGACTTACCCTGTTGTTTTACAGCTTTGGCATCTGCAATAAACTCGTGCAGTTCTTTAACTCTATTTTGGTAAATGTATACCAATGGACTAAACCAAAAGAGGATTCTTAACACCTCAAAAAACAACAAATCTACACTGTGTTTTTCTCTCACATGTACTAACTCGTGCTCGTATATGGTATCTTGTTTCGATTTTGGAATATTTTCGCCTAAAAAAATGGTATTGAAAAATGAAAATGCCGCTGAACTTTTAAGAAGATTGACAATGAGTATGTTGCCTTTCCAACGCTTAGGATTATTGTTTTTTATAAGGT
>JAGQZO010000026.1:4580-16937 GCA_020435515.1 Winogradskyella sp.
TAATACTGCCAATACCATACCTGTGAATAACACCATTTGCCATAGTGGTAATTGCGAACTTGTAACAGCTACTTCATTTACTTGTTCTACTAAATATGGATTTGTATTAATGCTTGAAGCTTCATCAATTAAGATTTCTGGCAATCTAATAACGGTTTCTTGAGTGGTAACGTTTCTTAATTCAGGTAGTTTTACAAATGGCAATACTATTGACAAAATAGATGTTAGTAGCAAATACATCCTGTTGTAATTAAAAAAAGTTTCTCGTCTTAAAAACAGATCGTACACTAATAAAAAAAGTGTTTGAAATAATACGATTTGAAGAATTGAGTACAACATGGTTACTTGTCTTTATTAATTTCATTGAGCAAATTTTCAATATCATTGATATCTACGTCATTCTTTTTTACAAAAAAGGATACCATACTCTTAAAAGACCCTTGAAAATAGTTATCCAATAACTTATTGATAGACTGATTACTGTAAACTTCTTTAGCAACTATTGGGAAATACGTGTGACCTTTACCTTCCTTTTCATAATCTACAAAACCTTTTGATTCCAAAATTCTTATAATAGTGGACACCGTGTTATACGCAGGCTTGGGCTCTGGCAGTATCTCAATCACCGATTTAACATTGGCTTTTTTTAAATCCCAAAGTGCTTGCATTATTTCTTCTTCTGCTTTGGTTAATTGCTTCATTAAACTAAGTTTTTAGTTGAATATAAAACAAATATAACTAAATATTTAGTTTAAACTAATTTTTTAGTTATAAATGTAACTAAAATAAGTTTCTTACGTCATATAACCAAACACACTATTCTCTATGGAAATTTTTCTGGTTATACTCGGCGTTCTATTAATGGTCTTAGGCATTTTGGGAAGCTTTCTTCCGGTAATACCTGGTCCGCTTACGAGTTGGGTTGGACTTTTAGCTTTACATTTTACCGAAGGTATACAACTCAGCACCACTTTTTTGGTTGTTACGTTGGTTGTTGCTGTTTTTATCTATGTGCTAGATTATATTATACCTGCAATTGGCACAAAACGTTTTGGAGGAAGCAAAGAGGGCATGATTGGCACTACCCTTGGCTTAGTTATTGGGTTGATAACTCCTATTCCTTTTGGTATTGTTATAGGACCATTTATTGGTGCCTTAGTAGGTGAAATGGTTCACAGAAATGATATTAACAAAGCCATGAAAGCAGCTTTTGGATCGTTTTTAGGATTTATAGCATCAACATTCTTAAAGTTTATTGTAGCCATAATTTATCTAGGTCTTTTTATAGCCAAACTATCTGAACACAATGCAAGTTGGTACTAAAAAAAGAGCAAGAAAAAAACCTAGCCGTTAGAAGTACAACTAGGTTTAATTTTTCTTGCTATTAACTCAACAATTACTTAAATGAGGGATTAATTAATTCTTGTTGACCTGTGATAAATGTATGGTAACATTTTAGTTTTTTGTTGCGGAAAAACCATAGACTTGTTGCGGAAAAACCGTAGTTCTCAACAATAGTAATGGTTTCAAGCTGATTTTTAGCCTCAGAAATATGCCCTTTTTTGGTTTTTTTTACAAATACCCCTTGTCTCTTGCCTCTTGAAGTAGTGTTTCGTCCTTACCGTCCTCAACTGAAAACAATAATTTTAGTTGTTTTTTTCGCTTTTCAATAGCACTTGTAGACAATGGAATATACTCGCTTAAACTTTTGGTTTTTATCCCTTGGGATAAAAGGTGTAGAATTTTTCTGTTAATGTCATCCACATAGATCTCACTAGTAAAGGTTTTCTTTACATAATTACTTACTGTACTACTATAATAAGGTGGATATTTAAGTATCTGTTGAAAAGCATCGGCTAGCTCCATAGAAGTTAGATCACTCTTTATCAAGAAACCATCAGGATTTATTTCTTTAATGATATTATGAATTCTAAACGATTCATTAAACATGGTAAGAATGATAATTTTAGCATCAGGCAACACCTTTTTCGCCAACAATGCTAAATCTTCACCCGATGCATACCTACCATCCTCAGACGGAGGCAAACTAATATCAAAAAAGCACACATCATAAGGTGTTCCTTTTGCAGCTCTGTTTATCATCAATTGTGCAGTATCACAATTATTGGCTGTATCTATAAGTAAGGTTTGATCGTCGTCTTTAGTTGCCATTAACACGTTTTGGTAACCCTCAATAATTATTGGGTGATCATCTACCATTAATATGTTAATATGTTTCATCTGGTTATTTCTGGTTTTTAATAAGACAGATGCAATTCATCAATATAAAGTTTGATTGATTTCAAACCTCTATACTGAATATTGTCATGTCGATTGGTTATTATAGGGAATCTTAACATTAACAGTTGTACCATTTCCAGACTGAGAGGTGAAGGTGATTTTTCCGTTAATATCTTCAACACGAGACGTCATGTTCTTTAAACCTATGCCTTTTTTGCTTTTCGATGTATCAAAGCCCTCTCCATCATCAATGATGTCTAGGCAAATTACATCTTTTTCTAAAGAAATACTAATTTTTATAGCTTTTGCATTGGCATGCTTGTAGATATTTTGCATGGATTCCTGAATGATTCTGTAGATATTGATCTTTGTTTTATTAGATACAGAATCCCAGCTGATATCATCAGTATAATTAAAATCATAGGTTAGGCCATATGCTTGTGTTTGATTTTCAATAAGTTCCGAAACTATATCCATAAAACCAGAACCAGAAACAAAATCTGTATTCAACTCATGTGAAATTTTACGTATGTCTTCTTCAATGGTTTTTAGCTGACCTATGTAATTGGCCCTTGTCATCATAGCATCCTTGCCATCCTTAAAATTCATACTATCCAAACTAAGACGCGTACCAAATAAACGTCCCAACACACCATCATGTAACTCTTCAGAGATACGCCTTTTCTCAGACATTCTGGCTTCATCAACTTTATCTTGTTGACTAAGCATTAAGTTATAAATATCTTCATTAGCCTTTTGTTGAACCTGGATGAGCTTCAATTTTCTATTTTTAGCACGTTGGGAAATAACTAAGTATACTAGAACTGCTGTTAACAATAAGCCAGCAGACAAAATAAGGAGGTAGAAGTTTTCTCTAGAAATCTGCTCGTTTTCAGCTTCGAGTTGGTCGGTTTCGTATTTTATTCTGGCAAATTTATTTCTTCTGTTTCTTTCTTTCTTCAATAAACTATCACTCAAAGTAATATAATCTTTAAGGTACTTTTTACTCTCATACTCATTTGTCAAGTCTGACAACAAAAGCATTGATTCAAGATACAATTCATTGATTGGTATTTTCTTCGAAATTCTATAACTCTCTCTAGCATATTTAAGAGCCGAATCTCTTTTTTGATTTTGACCATAAAACTTTGACAAGTCAATACTTGACGCAAGTTTCACATAAGGGTCTTCAATACTATCAGAAATCCATAAAGCCTTTTTGAAATCTTTTTCTAAGGTTTTATAATCATAATTACCTTTTAGGAATTTTGTGAATGCGTAATTATTTAAAATTAAAGAATACAAAACGATGTTTTCTTTTTTCAACTTAGGGTCATTAATCAATTCACTATATATCTTTAGTGCCATAGAATAATCACCATTATTTCTGTAAGGCAGAGCTAAATTATTCATTGATTCTAAGTAATGATTATAATCATCCTTTAGTTCTTTAGATATGCTTAATGCCTGTTTATGATACTCAATCGACTTATCATAATTCTCTAATTTGTTCGATACACTCCCTAAAAGATTGAGCACCAAATATTTATCAAGACTATATTTGCTTTTATTCGTGGCATTAAAAATTCTCAATGCTTCCACAGCGTTTTGTTCACTGCCTAAATAATCTTTTTCATTATCTTGAATAACAGCTAAACTATATAAAATCTCAGCTTTCTCTTTTAAAATTTTCAGGTTGTCAAAATAGTTCAGGGCCCTAAGAAAATATGGATAGGCACTCGTATTATCATCCTTTATTTGGTAGTAATACCATCCTAAATTTTTATTAGTATATGCAATTGCTGACGAATCTTCTAGCTTATTTGCTAATTGTAAATTAATCAAACTAACACCCTTGAAGGTTTCAAAATCGCCATTAATCAAATGAGAATATGCTAAATCCCTACCTGTTGTAAGTATTGTTGAGTCGTTTTTAGTTTGTAAGGCTAATTTATTTGCCTTTTTAGCACTTTCAAGTCTATTTTCCGGGGATTCAGATTCATCAGCAGATAATTTTCTGTAATAGTTTATAGAGTCAGAAAGTTTATAATTTGATTGTCCATTTATATTGACTATAAAAAAAACAAAGAATATAAATAATAGGTTTTTCAAGAAAATTTGTTTTGATGAAATAATCAAATTTAGAACAAATTTTTCTTAAAAATTTAAAATCAAATTTTATTATAAAAAACAAAGCCCATAACTAGATGATATGGGCTTTTATAAATTTTATTTTTTTTTAACCTTGACCAGGTAATTTTATATTTTTCTTACCTTCATGTGCCAATAAATCAATTTTTGTTGGCTGTGTAATGTTACTGTTTTCTGCAGTTTCTACCTTATCCGATTGTACACCAGATACAGTTAATACAGCAATTGCAACTAAGGCTAAAGTAATTTTTAGGGTTTTCATAAGTATCAATTTAGGGTTAAATAGTCAATATTAAATTGTGTAACAATTTTTGTTACGCTGAGGGAAGGGAATGGATAATTAACTATTAAAGGCAAACACCTTAAATTGTACTAAAATAAAACGAGGGACGTTTTAGTAAATGTCTAATGGATTAATAAAGTATCTTGAAAGTTTGATTTGAGGGCTTACAAGAGCTAACAAATATATAAGTATTAATTAGATAAGCAAATAAAATATCGACAAAAAGACTTATAATATCGATTAAATGCGTTTTTATTGTTTAAAACTTGTTGAAAAATATCTGCTTTGCTATGAATCTAAATAGTACGTATTAAAACAAAAAAGCATCCCGATTTTCTATTTTAGAAAAAAGGAAAGCTTCTCATTGGAAAGCCATATGTTTATTAGGCTTACACTACATTCAGACTTTTCAGCCTGAACAACACAACTTCTTAAAGAAGCGGTCTGGACGGGACTCGAACCCGCGACCTTCGCCGTGACAGGGCGACATTCTAACCAACTGAACTACCAGACCGTTGCATAATTGCGAGGGCAAATATACATTGTCTTTTTAATTCCACAAACAAAAAATAAAAATTATTTACCCTTTTAAACAAATTTTTGTCGCTCTATCATGTAAGTCGTCAATATCTGATTAAAACCCTTTCTAATATCAGCTTCTACATATTTTATTCGATACTGACCACATTTTAATTTCAAAGCTTTAAAATAATCACCAACTGCTTTCTCGTAATTCTCCTTAATATTGTCTGGGTATAAATTAATGTGCTCTCCGGTCTCTACGTCAATAAATCTTTTAGGGCGATTATCAAAATTAAACGTCAACTCTTTAGTTCTATCAAATACATGAAACAATACCACTTCATGCTTATTATATTTTAAATGGCGAAGAGCTTCAAATAATTTCTCATCATCTTCAGAGGTCTGAAACATATCAGTAAACACAAAAATTAAAGATCGTCTGTGAATCTTTTCGGCAATTTGATGCAAATAGGTATACGTTTCAGTACTTTTTGATTGTGGCTTAGAAATAACAGCTTCACTCAGTTTACTTAGCAACATTTGATGATGACGCTCACTTCCTTTTTCTGGTGCGTAGAAATCATAAGCATCGCTATAAATACTTAACCCAACAGCATCTCGTTGCTTTTTTAAAATGTGCATTAAAGATGCGCAAGCAAGGGCAGAAAAGGCAACTTTGTTCAGATTATCTATTGTTGTGCCAGCAGATTCAGGATAATGCATCGACGTGCTATTGTCTAAAATAAGATGACATCTTAAATTAGTTTCTTCATCGTAGCGTTTGGCATATAATCTATCTGTTTTAGCATAGAGCTTCCAGTCGATATGTTTGGTACTTTCCCCTTGATTATAAATCTTATGCTCTGCAAACTCTGCCGAAAAGCCATGAAAAGGACTTTTATGCATACCAGCTATAAAGCCTTCAACAACTTGCTTTGCTAAAAGTTCAAGGTTTTTAAAACCACCTGCTTTATTAAGTTCTAACTGTAAATCCATAAGCCCATCCTAACCTTCCTACTTCGACTGCACTCTGCACAGGTAAAGGGAAGAGTCATTTAAACTCTAATTTTTAATTGTTCACAAACTAAAAAAGGTTTACCGTATTGGCAAACCTTTTATCATTTCTTTTAGAAGTCTATTTATAAAAGTGCATCTATTGCTTCCGCATAAGCATTTTTTGGCGCTACTCCTACTTGGCGACCTACCACTTCACCATTTTGGAACACTAATACAGTAGGTATATTTCTTACACCATACTTGGCCGCAAATTCTTGGTTAGCATCTACATCTACTTTACCTACCACAGCTTTGCCTTCGTATTCTGCAGAGATTTCATCTATGATTGGCCCTACCATACGGCATGGTCCGCACCATGCTGCCCAAAAATCTACCATTACTGGTTTATCGCTTTTTAATACTGTTTCTTCAAACGTTGCATCTGTTATTTCTAATGCCATAATATTATTATTAATTAAGTTCTACTTAGATTATGCAAAATTAGTCAAAAATTCTGCCAAACCTTACAAGGGTTGTATTTGATTTGATTATATAACCATTGTTAGGTTTTATTGTATTTTTTTCATCACTTTTACAAAAGACTCAAAAAGGTTTTGCCGTAATTCTCTTTGGTCTCTTTCTAATACTGATACTGCAATACTAGCATCCAATTCCGGAAAATAGTAAACCGCAGTGCCCCAATACCCATTGTGACCATAGCCTGTAAGACCTGCAACATCTATTGGCGACAATCCTAAGTAATATTCGCCTTGCATAGGTTGTTTTGGATTTGCATTGGTGTAAATTAAATCTAAAGTACTGGGTTTATCAAAAATTTTATGGTTAAATAAACTCTGACAAAAAACCGCCAGATCTCTACTTGTTGCAGCAATACCTCCACCACCAAATAAGTCTGCTGAATGATCCAAGAGATAGCTATCCAAGCCCTCTGAGGTAGAATACTGATATGCTAAGGGTAAGGTTTTCTCTGGATAAGCTTCGAGAGTAGAAAACCACGTTTTATCTAACCCTAACTTCTCGTAGTTTATCAATTCTCTTATTGCTGTGTAGAATGGTTTTTGAGTTACGCCTTCAATAATTTCGGTTAGTAAGAGATAATTAACATCGGCATACGAAAATACCTCTCCTGGTTTACCTAATGGCTCACCCAAAGTCATGGCCAGTTTTATTTGTTCATCTCTTGTATATCTATGTTTAGGATCCTCGGACAGCATGGTTGCATACTCGTCGGTAACTGCATAATCATGAATACCACTGGTATGATTCAATAATTGAGCAATCTTAATTTGGGCGGTATTATACCCATCAGCCTTGAGCAAATCATTAGTCTTTTCAAAAATTAAAGTGTCGATAGTTTGATTTAAATCTAACTTGGATAGCTCTACCAATCTTAAAATAGCTGTACTTACATACGTTTTAGTATTACTAGCTATTAAAAATGGGTGATTAGGTTGAAGTTTGGATTTATTTTTATCTGAAAATCCTACCGATCCACTCCAAGAAACATTTTTCTTAGGGGATTCTATATGAACCAAAAGGCCGACGGCATCTTTATTTTCATCGTAAATAGAATCTAAAATAGATTGAAAAACTTGAGTTTTACTTTCCTCTTTTGATAAAACTTCAGGCTGTTTCTGAGTCTCTTTACAACTAAAAATGAAAAATAAGATGAGACAACAAATTAGACTATTTTTCATTTTAATTCAACTTATAGTTAACATCTAAATCTTTTAGCTCATTCAATAATTCTTGAGAAATTCTTACCTTTTGTTTTCTACTAGGCATATTCAATTTTAATTTTTCAGAATTATCGTAAACAACAAAATTTAGGGAATGACTACCTTGATGTAATTTGAAAACATCTTCCAAACTTGAAATGGTCTCTTCCTCTAAATCATTAACATCTAACTGAATAGACAATTTCTTAGCGTAGGCATCCATTACATCATGCAATAGCTGAAAATTATTAAACTGAATTCTTGGCTCTCCTTTCTGTCCTGTTTCTCTATTGGCCCAACCTTCTCTAACATAAGCTCGCACATATACAAACGAATTGAGAACTAAGAAGTGCCTAAATTTAAGGTAATCCTCACCAAAAATTCTGAATTCATAACTATCTGTGTAATCTTCAATAGTAAAAGCAGCCCAACCTTTGCCCTGTTTGCTTAAACGATGTTGCACATCTGTAACTACACCTCCAAAAGTAATTTCCCTATTGACTACCGACTGCAAATCATTGAAAACTGAAATTGTGCCATTACAAAAATTTTGCATTTCAATTTTAAAATCATCTAGTGGATGACCAGAAATATAAATGCCGACTACTTCTTTTTCTCTCGAGAGTTTTTCCATGGTTCCCCATTCCTCACAAGGTGGTACTTGCGGCTCAGGAATCTGAACCTCACTTGCATCTCCAAACAAGCTTACTTGAGCAGAGTTTTCATTTTCTTGGTACTTAGCGCCATAACGCATAGCCTTTTCTAAAAAGGTAATTCCGTCTCCATCATTTGCAAAATATTGTGCTCTATGAGTGTTTTCAAAACAATCAAATCCGCCTGCATAGGCTAAACCTTCAAACGATTTTTTATTAGCTGCTCTAAGGTCAACACGCTTAGCCAAATCAAAAATAGATTTATAGTTACCATCTTTTTTCCTATTCTCTACAATAGTATTTACGGCGCCTTGACCCACACCTTTTATAGCTCCCATCCCAAATCGAACAGCATTATCCTTATTTACAGAAAACTTATAATAACTCTCATTCACACTCGGGCCTAATACAGGCAGACGCATACGTTTACATTCTTCCATGAAGAAAGTCACTTGCTTAATGTCATTCATATTGTTAGACAATACTGCTGCCATATATTCTGCAGGATAATGCGCTTTCAAGTAAGCTGTTTGATAAGCAATCCAAGCATAGCAAGTAGAGTGAGATTTATTGAAGGCGTAACTTGCAAAAGCTTCCCAATCTTTCCAGATTTTCTCCAATTTTTCTTTGTCCATACCTTTGGCAGCAGCCTGTTCAATGAACTTTGGCTTCATTTTATCGAGTACCGCTTTTTGCTTTTTTCCCATCGCCTTACGCAAAACGTCAGCTTCACCTTTTGTGAAATCTGCCAACTTTTGGGACAGCAACATCACCTGCTCTTGGTAAACTGTTATACCATAAGTCTCCTTAAGGTATTCTTCCATTTCAGGTAAATCGTAGATAATTTCTTCTTTACCGTGCTTTCGGTTAATGAAACTTGGGATATATTCCATTGGTCCTGGACGATAAAGGGCGTTCATAGCAATAAGATCATCAAAAACAGTAGGTTTTAAATGCTTCATGTGCTTTTGCATTCCAGGTGATTCGTATTGAAAAATCCCAACTGTTTCACCTCTTTGGAATAATGCATAAGTTTCTTCATCGTCTAAAGGGAAGTTCTCTGGGTCGAGCTCAATGCCATGTCTTGCTTTTACAATCTTAACGGTATCCTTAATTAAGGTTAACGTTTTAAGCCCAAGAAAATCCATCTTTAACAATCCCGCACTTTCTACCACTGAGTTGTCAAACTGGGTAACATATAAATCCGAATCTTTTGCTGTGGCAACAGGAACATAATTAGTAATATCTCCAGGTGTGATAATCACTCCACAAGCATGTATGCCAGTATTTCTTACCGAACCTTCTAGGACTCTAGCCTGATTTACGGTTTCGGCTTCTAAATCTGAACCATCTGAAATATTAAGTAACTGATTGACCTTTTCTAGGTCTTCCTGCCTGAATTTCTTTGCCAAATCTTTTTCAGACAATCCAAAAATCTTACCCAATTTAGACATCGTAGGTATGAGTTTGGCAATACGGTCTGCATCGTTTAGTGGTAAATCCAATACACGTGCTGTATCTCTAATTGAAGATTTGGCAGCCATTGTACCATAGGTAATGATTTGCGCTACTTGATTGGAACCATATTTATCAATAACATATTGCATAACACGACCACGACCTTCATCATCAAAATCGATATCGATATCTGGCATACTTACACGATCTGGATTTAAGAAACGCTCAAAAAGCAAATCGTACTTTATTGGGTCTATATTAGTAATCCACAAACAATAAGCTACTACTGAGCCTGCCGCTGAGCCACGACCTGGCCCTACCGACACATCCATTTTGCGGGCTTCACGAATAAAATCCTCAACAATAAGGAAATACCCTGGATAACCTGTGTTTTCTATAACGTTTAGCTCAAAATCTAGTCGTTCTTTAATCTCTGGTGTTATTTCTCCATAACGCTTTTTTGCTCCTTCGTATGTTAAGTGCCTTAAATAGGCATTTTCACCTCTTTTACCTCCATCTCTTTCGTCTTCTTTATGCTTAAATTCCTCTGGAATATCAAAAGCAGGAAGCAATACATCACGAGCCAATTCAAAAGGCTCAATTTTATCGACCACTTCTTGAATATTGACAATAGCTTCTGGAATATCTCTAAACAAAGCCTTCATTTCTTCTGTAGACTTAAAGTAATACTCCTGATTTGGCAATCCGTAACGATAACCACGACCACGACCTATTGGAGTGGCTTGTTTTTCGCCATCCTTAACACACAATAAAATGTCGTGAGCGTTAGCATTTTCTTGTTCTACATAATAAGTATTATTAGTAGCAACGAGCTTAACATCATGTTTTTGAGCAAATTGAATCAAGACTTGATTAACACGGTTTTCGTCTTCTTGATTATGGCGCATCAACTCGATATACAAATCGTCACCGAAGGTATCTTTCCACCAAATTAGAGCTTCTTCAGCTTGGTTTTCACCTATATTTAAAACTTTACTCGGCACTTCGCCGTATAGATTTCCGGTCAAACAAATAAGATCTTCTTTGTATTGTTCAATCAGTTTTTTATCTATTCTTGGCACATAATAAAAACCATCAGTGAATGCTGCAGACGATAACTTTGCCAAATTGTGGTAGCCTTTTTTATTCTTAGCCAAAAGCACAATCTGATATCCGTTATCCTTTCTAGTTTTGTCCGTGTGATCTTCGCAAACAAAAAACTCGCAACCTACAATTGGCTTAATGATTTTACCCTTCTTTTCTTCACCTTTTTCTTCTGCTTCTATATGTTTTGCCTTAACAGATTTGTTATGATTTGAAATCGCTTGAACAAAGTGAAACGCTCCCATCATATTACCGTGATCAGTCAAAGCTACGGCAGACATATCTTCCTTGGCTGCTGCTGCAACCAAATCTCCAATACTAATGGTAGATTGCAAAATAGAAAATTGAGAGTGGTTATGGAGGTGAACAAATTCAGCTTCGGCTAGTTTTTCAACCGCTTCTTTATCAGTTTTTGAAGGTATCTCTTGAGATTGCTCTTCTTGTAATCTAGCATTAATCTTTGTGCTTTCGTGTTTAAGATTAAGGTGTTTCAAGCCCAAAAGCTCAATGGGTTGAGGATTAGCTTCAGAAAATTTCTCAAAATAATCTGGCTGTACATCCAACTGTTCTTTTGTGAACTCTCTTCGTCTTATTAACTCTAAAAAACAGCGCGTAGTTGCTTCTACATCTGCCGTTGCATTGTGAGCTTCTGCAAATGGCTGATTGAATAAAAATTCATGCAACTCAGTAAGTGTTGGCAACTTAAACTTCCCTCCTCGACCACCTGGAATTTTGCATAGTTCTGCAGTATGCTCGGTACAGGTGTCTAAAACAGGGAGTTCTTGCAGTTTATTTGCTACATCTTCCCGCACAAATTCTGCACCCATAATATTAAGGTCAAAACCTACATTTTGCCCTACTACAAACTTGGCTTGCTCTAAAACTATACTAAACTTTTCTAAGACTTCCATTAAAGGCAGACCTTGTTCTTCTGCTAATTCAGTGGAAATACCGTGCATTTTCTCGGCGTCGTATGGAATATTAAATCCATCTGGCTTTATAAGATAATCCTGATGATCTATACAATTGCCCATGCCATCATGTAGTTGCCATGCAATTTGCACAGCTCTTGGCCAGTTATCCGTATCTGTTATGGGAGCATCCCAACGCTTAGGTAAACCTGTAGTTTCCGTGTCAAAAATTAAGTACATAAATGCTGTTATCTTACGCTAAATGGAACTTTAAAAATACTAAATTAACCTTCCTTTTT
>JAGQZO010000027.1:0-6603 GCA_020435515.1 Winogradskyella sp.
GATTGGATTACCGAAATTTACATTCCGATTAAATAGATGAAGCAACTCATTCTCGTTTTTATTGGTGGTGGTTTTGGTAGTGTTTTAAGATTTATAATCGGAAAATGGCTCAATAGTACCGAAACTGGCATTCCTTATGGCACTTTTGCTGCCAACATTCTGGGTAGCTTATTGATAGGAATTATTTTGGGTGTAGCTGCCAAAAACGATAGCTTAACACAAAATCAAACCTTACTACTAGCAACTGGTTTTTGTGGTGGTTTTACCACATTTTCAACCTTTGCTTATGAGAATCATGTTTTTCTAAAATCTGGTGACTTTATGAACTTTGCCATTTATACCATTGCTAGTTTTATCGTTGGGTTTTTAGCTGTGTTTTTAGGAATGTATTTGGTAAAGTAGTATATAGTTGTTAGTAATCAGTAGATAGTATTAAGTATATGCGTAAGAAATGTAATTACTTTTTTCTCGCACACGATTAAACAGTTAAACAATTCAACGGATAAACCTCCAAAAAAACTACTTCTTAAACGCCTTTACACCAGCTTCAACTTTCAATGGTAAATAATTTTCTCTTGGCACTATTGGGCAAGAGTACTTTTCATTATATGCACAATACGGATTGTAAGCTTTATTAAAATCTATTTCAATAGTATCTCCTTCTGGAATTCGTAAATCGATATAACGTCCACCAGCATAACTTGCCTCTCCATTAGTATCATCTAAGAATGGTAAAAACAAATAATCTCTATACTCTTCTGTTTCAATTAAATCCTTGCCTTGGTAAACATTTAATTCATAAGTTTTATCATTCAATAAAAATGTAATGACTCCAAAGATGCGTTCTTTAGAAATACGATCTGTAGTAGTTTTCATATTAAACCATTTAGAATCTGGAGTCCTTTTAAGTGTAGCTGTAACAACATACGTAGAATCAAACTTGAAGAAATCTAGCCCTTTAAAATTCTTTAAATCTTTTTTCTTTAATGGCGATTTACTGGCATCTTTATATTCTGCATTCATTTCTTTTTGCCATTCTGTTTCACCTGTTACAGTAACTTTGTCTTGTGCACAACCCACAGAAGTTATCAATAAAAAAAGCAAGATTATTTTTTTCATTCTTTGATATTTTAGATGCTCAAAAATACAACTTATCAAATTTTATTGTAGTTTTACTCCAAGTAATTAGAAAATAAAATGTTGCAAGTCAATAGATATTATAAGCAAACCTGTACAATTTCTTCGGAAAACATTCGGATGCATTATCTATTGTAGCAATACTTATATACTATTTAACAATATTTAAAAGTCCGACGATACCGTCGGACTTTTTATTTTTATAACAATCAATCAAAATGAAAAAACTATACGCTAATTACATTGAATCCTTCATAGGATTGTCCAAAGAGATTTGGCACTTATCGCTCGTAAGTTTAGTTAATAGAGCAGGAACTATGGTGATACCATTTTTATCACTTTATTTAAAAAACGATTTAGCCTTTACTATAAATGAGATTAGTTGGATATTAGTTTTCTTCGGAATAGGCTCTGTTATTGGCTCTTGGCTAGGTGGGAAACTTACTGATATTATTGGTTTTTATAAAGTCATGGTCTTGAGCTTATTTATCACAGGAATAAACTTTATTGCCTTACAATATGTTTCTTCATTTATTGGCTTATGCATAGGGATTTTAATCACTATGAGTATTGCAGACACTTTTCGTCCAGCAGTTTTTGTGGCTATAAAAGCATATAGTAAACCAGAAAATCAAACTAGATCTGTAGGGTTAATAAGACTGGCTATCAATGCTGGTATGGGAATTGGCCCTACTTTGGCTGGGTTAATTATTGTGACTAAAGGATATAGTCTTTTGTTTTGGATAGATGGACTAACTTGTATAATAGCCATACTTCTATTCTATTCTTTAGTAAAAGAAACTAGTGTAAAACCCTCAGAAACAAGAAAAACACTGGTTAATTTTGATAAAAATGCAGTTTATAAAGATGTTACTTTTTGGATTCATTCTGTAGTTTGCTTTCTATTTGGTATGGCTTTTTTTCAACTTTTTACAACAATACCATTATACTATAATCAAATTTTTGGTCTTAACGAATTTAAGGTAGGTATCATTTTGTTTATTAACATAGCAATTATTGTAGTGTTTGAAATGCCACTATTAAATTTTTTAGAAAAGCAATTGATTCCAATCACAAAACATATTACATCATCACTTATATTATTAACATTAAGTTTTTTAGTACTCTATCAAAATTTTTGGATTGGAATATTGATTGTTAGTATGGTTCTTATGACATTAAGTGAAATGCTTGGATTTCCATATACCAATAAATTTGCGCTAAAACGAGCAAAAGAAGGTATAGAAGGTAGCTACATGGCCATGTATGCTATATCATTTTCATTAGCACACATCTTTAGTCCAAAAATAAGTTTAAGTATTATTGATATGTATGGATATCAGGTAAATTGGTTGGTTACTGCTGGTTACGGATTAATTGGAGTAATACTTGCTAATTGGATACATAAAAGAATTAAAAAAGAAAACCAATGAATCTCAACCAAATAACAATTCCGTCGTTAGATGTTGAAACAGCGACGGAGTTTTATAAAAAATTAGGATTGCAACTCATTGTAGAAGCTATGCCTAGCTATGTAAGATTTTTATGTCTTGAAGGTGATACAACCTTTTCAATTCATAAGGTTGAAAGTTTATCAAAAAACCATCAAACCATCATTTATTTTGAAGTCGATAATCTTATTGAAACAGTGAATTCATTAAAACAAAAAGGAATTGAGTTCGACAGTGAGGTAGTAGAACAATCATGGTTATGGACAGAAATAAAATTGAAAGATCCTGACCAAAATCCAATCATTATTTACACGGCTTGCGAGAATAGAAAAAATCCGCCTTGGCGTATAAACTGAGGATTATTTTACAGGCTTTATCTCACTATATTTGACAACGTGAGACAATACAATTTGTGTTTTAGTCTCACCATAGGTGATCAATTGGTCAATAAATGATTCTAGATGTTTTTGGTTTTTTAAGACTACTTCCATGACAATATTTTCGTTTCCAGTAATTCGGTAGCAATTGACCACTTCATCATAAGTTTTCACCTTTTCTAAAAATGGTTTTAACATTCCCATAAATGCTCTCAAGGTAATCAATGCTTTAAGCTGATAGCCTGCCTCAAATGGCGAAACAAAGGTCGTGTAGCCTTGTATAATTTCGGCATCTTCCATCTTTTTAATACGCTCACTCACAGCAGGTGAGCTTATGCCAACTTGCCTCCCAATCTCTGCATTAGACATACGTGCGTTTTGTTGCAAACACTTTAAAATCTTCCAATTCAATTTATCAATACTCATTTAAAGGAAAAAGGATTAAATAACATAATTTTTAAAGCTAATATACAATTTAACTTTAATATTTAAATCTAAGTCTCACTTCTCTTGAGTAATTTCGTAACAATTGCTATTTAAACATGAACTACAACCTACCGTCTCATTTATCGGATTTGCCTGTATATCAAAAGGCAATGGATATTATTATGCTTTCTAGAAGTATTTCTACCTACTTAAATCACGATTTATCTTATTTGAATGAAGATGGTACCGAGGATAATGATATTTATTTTTCAGGTGATATTGTTCAGCAATCGTCCAATCTTGCCCCAGAAATCATCAATGTAGAGCGTGAAAATTGTAAAATAAAAAAGCACAAACATTTAGAAAGTTTAGAGCGTCTTACCAGTAAGTTGTATAGTAATTGCAGACGTCTAGAGCGTTCTAAAAGTAATGGAAAAGATTATTTGCCACTTCTACGCGGTGAAATTAGGACTTTTAGAAAACTTAAGCGCCATTGGATGTTGACTTTATAATAAATTCTTTTTTTTGATTTTTTAATATTTATCATTAAATTAATCTCATGAGAATTTTTGTCTTCACCCTATTTCTTTCAATATTATTAGGTTGTAAAAGTAAAGAACCCAAAGTATTACCAATTGACTCAAAAAATTATAACTACAAATATGGTCATAAGTATGCAAAAAATAGACTTAGCTATTCGGGTAAAATAAATTCGGAAAGACTTAAAGAATTAAGGAGTTTTATATTCTCAATTTCATCAGATTTTGATATAAATCAGACACTGTTAATCAATTTTAAAAATGATGGTTCATATTGTATCTCAGCAAATCCTAAATATATTTCAAATATCCCAAAGTCATTACAGAACATCTACAATATGTCTAATAAATTTGCAGTGAAATATAACATACAGCATCTTTGCTCCTTTTCAAAATCTTCGCCTTTTTTTGAGTATTTATCAGAAAATTCTAATTGGGTTATAGATAATGGTACTATTGAAAATATATTTTTTAGGTCAAATCAGATTTGTAGTGGGTTTGTTATAATAGAACCAGACGGTTCATTTTTGTGCCATTTTGGTGAAGATTACTTTAGTGAGATATCAAACTATTTAAAAAAACGATAGGTATATATTTTATCAATTAGACATTTATCTTTTTGTGTTGATCTGGTTTTATATAACTACAAACAAATAAGTTAAGTTGTTTAATTTAAATAATAAACGTACATAGCATTTTAATACTTCAACTACGCTTAAAGTAGGTGATTCAGGTAATATTCAATTTTGAAAATTTGCTCTCCACTAATAAGACCCTTCGACTGCGCTCAGGGTAAGCGATATTCACAATTTTGAATGCGCTTTGCTTTTCAAAATTGGAATCTTGCCTACATATTCCTGCGATACTGACCACCTACTTCAAAAAGTGCATTGGTAATCTGTCCTAAAGAACACACCTTACAAACGTCCATTAAAGCTTCAAAAATGTTTTGATTGTTAATAGCCTTGTTCTGTAAATCTTTTAATAATTCGGTTGTATCAGTTGCTTTATGTAAATTTTGAAGCGTCTTAATTTGGTTTTCTTTTTCTTCCTCAGTAGCTCTAATCACCTCAGCTGGTTGTACGGTCGGAGAGCCTTTACTACTCAAGAAAGTATTCACACCAATAATTGGGAATTCGCCATTATGTTTCAAAGTTTCATAATACAAACTTTCCTCCTGAATTTTACTACGTTGATACATCGTTTCCATAGCACCAAGCACACCACCACGCTCTGTAATTCTGTCAAATTCTAACAATACTGCTTCCTCGACTAAATCGGTCAATTCTTCAATAATGAAAGACCCTTGGATTGGGTTTTCGTTCTTTGCCAACCCTAACTCTTTATTAATGATTAACTGAATCGCCATTGCACGACGTACAGATTCTTCCGTAGGTGTTGTAATGGCTTCATCGTAAGCGTTGGTATGAAGTGAATTACAATTATCATAAATAGCATATAAAGCTTGAAGCGTAGTTCTAATATCATTAAAATCAATTTCCTGAGCGTGCAAACTACGACCAGACGTTTGAATATGATACTTCAACATTTGAGCTCTTGGATTGGCACCATATTTGTGTTTTAATGCTTTTGCCCAAATCTTACGTGCCACGCGACCGATAACCGCATATTCTGGATCGATACCATTTGAAAAGAAGAACGATAAATTTGGCCCAAATTTATTAATGTCCATTCCACGACTTAAGTAGTATTCTACATAAGTAAAGCCGTTGGCTAAGGTAAACGCCAACTGCGAAATAGGATTCGCACCAGCTTCAGCAATATGGTATCCAGAAATAGATACTGAATAGAAATTACGTACGTTATTCTCAATGAAATACTCTTGTACATCACCCATTAAACGCAAAGCAAATTCTGTTGAGAAAATACAGGTATTTTGCGCCTGATCTTCTTTTAAAATATCCGCTTGTACCGTTCCTCTTACTTGAGCAATCGTCTTAGCCTTAATATCTTCATAAATAGCTTTTGGCAAGACTTGGTTTCCCGTAACACCTAACAGCATCAATCCTAAACCATCGTTACCTTCAGGGATTTCACCGTTGTATTTAGGACGCTCTTTATCTTTATAAATGGCTTTTATCTTTTTCTCAACTTCATCTTGCAAACCATTTTCCTTGATATAAATTTCGCATTGCTGATCTATGGCCGCATTCATAAAAAAGCCCAACAACATGGGCGCAGGGCCGTTAATGGTCATACTTACCGACGTCATTGCGTCTGCCAAATTGAAGCCTGAATACAGTTTTTTAGCATCGTCTAAACAACAAATACTTACACCTGCATTTCCTATTTTACCATAAATATCTGGTCTATAATCTGGATCGTTTCCATAGAGTGTTACCGAATCAAACGCTGTGGATAAGCGTTTAGCAGGCATACCCAAACTTACGTAGTGAAAACGTCTGTTGGTTCGCTCTGGGCCACCTTCGCCAGCAAACATTCGTGTTGGATCTTCACCTGTCCGTTTAAATGGATATAAACCTGAAGTATAAGGGAATTCTCCTGGTACATTTTCTTGCAAGCACCATCTTAAAATATCCCCCCAAGCTTGGTATTTTGGTAAAGCCACCTTTGGAATATCGGAATGTGATAAGGACTTGGTGTGTGTTTCAATCTTAATTTCTTTGTCTCTTACTTTAAAAGTATAAACAG
>JAGQZO010000027.1:6666-12813 GCA_020435515.1 Winogradskyella sp.
TCTAAGTTTAGTTTTACACGATCGAATTCTGCAATAAGCATTTTAATAAAATCCTTTTTGTCATCCTGAACTCCCGTACTGAGCGTAGTCGAAGTATGTTTTAAGATCTCATCTTGATCTAAACCTTGCTTCCCTAAAAAAGACCGTTCCACTTCGCTATTGCTAACATTGCCAACAGTACAAATCGTTTTAAAAATGCCGTATAACTTTTGGGCTACATCTACTTGAGCATCAGCAGTATTATCATAAGCTCTGTTATTCTCAGCAATTTCTGATAGGTAACGTGTACGTGATGGTGGAATAACGAAAATCTTCTCGCTCATTTCCTTAGAAATCTCGAACGTAGACTTTAAATCTGCATCCGTTTTTTCAGCAATTTTATCCATTATTGCCTTATAAAGCGTATTCATACCTGGATCGTTAAACTGGGACGCTATAGTACCAAAGACAGGCATTGTATCTGGATCTGCGTGCCATAAATTATGGTTACGCATGTACTGCTTTTTCACATCGCGTAAGGCATCTAAAGCACCTCGTTTATCAAATTTGTTAATAGCTACCAGATCAGCAAAATCTAGCATATCGATTTTCTCAAGCTGTGTTGCAGCACCAAATTCGGGTGTCATTACGTACAATGAAACATCGCTATGCTCCAAAATTTCGGTATCGGACTGACCTATACCAGAGGTTTCTAAAATAATTAAATCATATTCGGCAGCTTTTAAAACCTCAACGGCTTCTTTAACGTATTTAGACAAGGCCAAGTTAGACTGACGTGTTGCCAAACTACGCATATATACACGTGGTGAATTAATCGCATTCATACGGATTCTATCACCTAACAGTGCACCACCTGTTTTTCGTTTTGAAGGATCAACAGAAATTAATCCAACTGTTTTTTTAGGAAAATCGATTAAAAAACGACGAACCAATTCATCAACCAATGAGGATTTTCCTGCACCACCAGTACCTGTGATTCCGAGAACAGGAGTAGCCCCTTCTGATTTCCCCAAAGGAGAAAAAAGAGTTTCAAACTCATCGTGCTTATTTTCAGCAAAAGAAATTAATCTTGCAATAGTATTAACATCTTTATCTTTAATGGACTGCTCAATTTCCTTCCCTTTGGGAAGGATCAAGGATGGGCTTTCGTAATCCGATTTTTCAACTAAATCGTTTATCATTCCTTGTAATCCCATCTCCCGACCATCGTCTGGCGAATAGATTCTGGTAATACCATAATCCATAAGCTCTTTAATCTCTTCTGGAAGGATGACTCCACCACCACCACCAAAAATCTTGATATGGCCTGCACCTTTTTCCTTCAACAAATCGTACATATACTTGAAGTACTCATTGTGCCCACCTTGGTATGAGGTCATTGCAATAGCGTTGGCGTCTTCTTGTATGGCGGTATTAACCACCTCTTCCACACTCCTATCATGCCCAAGATGAATCACTTCTACTCCTGTTGCCTGAATAATGCGACGCATAATGTTTATTGCGGCATCATGTCCATCAAAAAGAGATGCTGCAGTTACAATACGTACTTTATGTTTTGGTTTATAGGGTGCGATTTGTTCCATTCGTAAAAATCTTACTTAATTGAGGTGCAAATTTACTGAATTTATAAAAATTTCAGCGTTTAGTTAAGGATTGTTTAATTGAATTAATTACAAATAATTAATACTCATTTAAACTATCTTTGTAACAACAATAAATCCTCAATTATGATCAAAAGAATTTTTGCGCTATTTATAATTTTCAATCTTACATCATGTGCGGAGTTGCAAGACGTAGTTAATCAATTCCCTCAATCTGGTGGTATTGGCAATGCGGACATCGCTGCTGGTTTACGTCAAGCATTAGACCTAGGCATTGACAAGCAGGTCACCAAGCTAACACAGAAAGATGGTTTTTATAAAAATGAATTGGTGAAAATTCTTTTGCCAGAAGAACTCCAAAAAGTAGATGATGCGCTAAGAAAAATCGGGTTGAGCAGTTTAGCCGATGAGGGCATTAAAGCATTGAACAGAGCTGCAGAAGATGCCGTTAAAGAAGCCACTCCAATATTTGTAAATGCTGTTAAAGACATTACCTTTAATGATGCCAAAAATATTCTTTTAGGTGATGACGATGCTGCAACTTCATACTTAACTTCAAAAACCCAAACGCAACTTTACGATAAATTTAAGCCTGTAATCAGTAATTCTTTTGGCAAAGTTGGAGCTGACCAAATTTGGAATAATCTTATTACCAAATACAACAATCTGCCCTTAACCAATGATGTAAATCCAGATTTAACAGATTATGTTACCAGTGAGGCGCTAAAGGGTGTTTATACGATGATAGCTATTGAAGAGAAAGAAATAAGAACTAAAGTGTCTTCTAGAACTACAGATTTGCTTAAGCAAGTATTTGCGCTTCAAGATTAATGAGATATTTTAACATTTTTTTTATTAACAATTCGCAGTTTATTCACTTAATATTTAGTAAATTAGAGTTTTAATCATCATTATTTTACCGTGCAAAATTCTGAACGACTGCTGAAAAAAAGGTTAAAACTAAATCAAGAATATCTACGCTTAATTGAGGATGCCTATAATTTGAGGCAAACTGACCATGCACTTAGTGATTTTTCAGAATTCAAAGCCACAAAAATTTTGCACCAACTCAATAAGCTAAAGTTTATTATAGGTGATTCTAAATTACAGGCTAATTAATCTTTACGCTTATATAACCCATCAAATGCAACTGTAACATTTTTGACATCTGTTATTGTTTCCCAAAGTTGCCTTACAGTTCCGTTTTCGTTGTCAGTCCAAGTGACACGATGATACGTTATTTTTCCTTCTGAATTGGTTTCCTCATCAGTTTGTAAAATCATTTGATTACCAACTTTACTTCCCTTTAAATGCAAAGTCTGTCCTTGATTATCAATCCAGATTTGTTCCCATTGCCTAGTTTTATAGTTATAAAAATTATTACTTGTACCTGTAAAGCTTGGTGTGGCACTAGTCCAGTTTTCTTGTAGCACACATCCATCCTGTACTTTTTTAATCGTATTTTCTCCTGCTTTACTACCATCTGGATTAGTAACCTCCCAAGTTCCAACCCAAAAATCGAATTCAGAATGTTTTTCAGTACAACATTGACAAGTAGAATTTTGTGCGGTAAGCTGAGCGCTAAACACAGCTAAGACCAATAATAGTAAGACTTTTTTCATGACTGATAAAGTTTTACCGTAAGTTATTAAACTACATTTAATTATATGCTAATATTAACATAACATTTAAACCACAGAAAGTCAGCATCTTTGTACTGCAAAAGAGATTAAGTCTTAAAAAAAGATTAGAACAGTTAGTTAGATTAAAGTCGGTATGCTAGTTACATACCGACTTTTTTTATTACAAAAACTTATACCCTAAAACCACACCCAAACCAGTACTATAATCTGCTCTAGCGATTGATGCCTCTCGTGTGGTTAAATTTCTTTTGGTAATATATCTTAATTCCAAATTATACTTATTGGCATACTCATAACCAAAGCCTAAGGCAAAATTATAACCTGAGTTTATTCTTAAATCTCTTGCTTCGCTATCATCTTCGTAATCAATTTTTTCACTAAGATCAAATGTGAAAATCATAGCTGCCGACAAAAAAACTTTAGAATTATTGTTTAAATACATGTAATGTCTTAGACCTAGTGGAAAATCCACAAACTTATAATCTACGGTAACTGTCTGCGTAAAATTTGCTGCACTACCAGTATCATACGTTTTTTTATCATTATATAATTGATATGCTGGTTCAATAAAAACACTCCATTTGTTATTATTAAAGGGTAGTATGTATTCTACTTCAGCTCCTATTCGAATAGCTGCTTTTTTTGTTAGGGATGCCGATTGGCGATCATCAGTAAAACCAACCTCATCCACTTTTATTTCTACTGACGGCCTAAAATAACCAAACTTCAATGAAAAGTTAAATTTTCCTTTACCATTAACACCGTTATAGACTTTTATCTCCCCATTATTACAATTATTATATAATATGAAGAATTTAACTAAATCCATTTTATCATAATCTAATGACTTTAAATCATTAAACTTAATCTTTCCGCACTTTAGATTATCATATAATTGTTTTTTATATCTTTCATTAGTATTGATTATAGAACCAGATGATAGGTATTCTTTTAAAATCAACTCTTTAACCTCTATATTATTGATTGAATAAAAAAACTTTCTTTTTCTATTATCTTGATATTCAAACAAATTAGCTTTACCCTCTACCAATTGTTTAAGGAATAAGGTTTTTGTAACAAACTCTGGTTCTGGACTATGACTTAAGTTTTTACGATCATTAGAAGAAATATCATAATCTACAGTATGTTTCACATATTTTGTGTGATCTTTTATTCCGAACTCTTTAATATTATCTATTTTTCCCGTCATTATTTGATCAGAATCAAGACTCATTTTATACTTAAATTCTTTTGGTGTATTAAGCCATTGTAAGTCTTGTATATAACAATCTACTCTAGAACCAGAGTCAAAAAGAATATAACTTTTCTCAAAAGTTATTTGAGAAAATGAGAATGTTGTAAAAAGACAACATGTTATAAAAATTAATTTGTTTAAATTCATTTGTGATATTTTTAAAAAAAGAAAGTTAGTAATATTTTACAAAAGAAATTCAATAAGATTATTGAAAAATATCAAAGGCCTACTGTCGACAAGAAAACTTTAAAATTATTTTTTAAATACATGTACTATCTTAGGCCAAATGGTAAATCTATCACTTCATAATCTGCAGAAAAGCTAAATTCAAAATCGACTATAACTATTTCAACTAAAATTCTACTTTTTAATTTCAGAGTTTTAAATCCAAAACAAAAACTAGCGCCAAATTTACAAACAACTTTGATCTACAAAAACACATATGGTGCCATATACCAACTAGGACTTCAATAAAACTATAATCTATTTCAGCAGATGTTAAATTGAAGGGTTTATGGCAGAGGGTATTTCTGCAACTGAATTATAAGAGTCATATGTGGGTTCTGTAAAAACACTCCATTTGTTTGAGAATTCAAACATATATTCAATCTCTATCCCAAACCTTAATGATAATTCTTTACTAAATTCAACAAACTGATTATCATCTATTAAGAAACCTTCCTCGAATTGGACACTTCCTTCAGCCCATGGTTGACCTGCTTTTATTTTAAAATTAAACAAGTTGCCTACACGCTTTATATACGCCCTTTGAGTTGGAGATAACTCTCTTTTATCTTGTGAGAAAACAGATATAGAAATGAGGAGGCAAAAAAAGGGGTAAAAATGATTTCATACGGTTATTTATTTTTAAAACATACCAACAAGCATAAAAAATAATCATATGAATATTTCAATCGACTGCCATACCACGAAAATGGCTCTCCATTTACAATTTTAATTGTTTTTTCAGGAAATAGTGATTTCAATTCTAAAATGTGCTCTTCTTTAAATGGAAAGGGTTCACTAGACAGAAAAATTAAATCCGCTTCTTTTAATTTCGAATGATCTAATTGAATTTCTGGGTAGCGTTGTTCTTCTTCAAAAACGTTAATGAAACCAGCTTCTTTAATCATTTCATTAATGAATGTATCAGAAGCTGCAACCATCCATGGATTTTTCCATATAAAATAGGCAACTTTCTTTGCCCCTTTAGACTTTAGTGTAGATCGAAACTTTTCTCTTTCGGTATTTATTGATTCGATTAATGTTGAAGCTACATTAGACGCATCAAAAATTTCTCCATACATTTTGATAAGCTCAAAACAATCTTCAATAGTATTAATATCGCTAATATGAATTGGTGCAATCATTTCTAACTGACCAATCATTTCCTTTGTATTTTCTTCTTTATTGCAAAGAATGATATCTGGCTGAAGAGCTTTTATTTTTTCGACATTAACTTGCTTTGTACCTCCAACAACAGTTTTGTTTTTTCGAAGTGAAGATGGATGCACACAGAATTTGGTGATACCAACCAGCTCATTTTTCAAACCTAAATCCACTAGCAATTCGGTCTGCGAAGGCACTAACGATACAATTCGTTTAGGAGATTCGTTAAGTTGAAATTCTCTATTAAGTTGATCTAAGT
>JAGQZO010000028.1:0-20639 GCA_020435515.1 Winogradskyella sp.
TGGCCATTATCTGCTGTGTGTTCGGAGTGATTATGGGCAGTTACGACGTTGGTTTTATTATTGATATTGCGCTGCCAGCCTTGTTTTTTATTTATCCCATGTCTATTGCTATGATCATTCTTAATGTATTACCCAACAAATGGGCAACACCACTGATTTTTAAAGTAGTAGTGATGACGACCATGGTGTTTAGCATACCCGATGTGATCGGTTATTTTAAACCAGAGGCTATTAAAACGTATGTGGAACTTATGCCATTGGCACAATACAGTTTAGGTTGGTTATTGCCAGCTTCTGCAGCTTATGCCATTTCCATCATTATGCAACGCATACAAAAACGTGGTATATGAAATATATGGGAAGCAAGGCACGTTTTGCCAAGGACTTGTTACCAATTATTTTAAAGGATCGACAGCCCGGACAAGCTTATGTTGAACCTTTTGCAGGCGGTATGAATATGATAGATAAGGTAGATGGCATTAGAATCGCTAACGACCAGCACGAGGAACTCATGGCGATGTGGCATGCTTTGATTTACGAGAACTGGGATCCGCCGAAATCGGTAAGTGAAGCCGAGTACAGAGCCATTAAATACAACCAAGAAGACTATCCAAAACACTTAGTGGCTTATGTGGGTTTTAACTCCTTTGGTGGCAAATGGTTTGCAGGTTACCGTCGCGACAAGCAAGGCAAACGCGATTATTGGTCTGAGCATTACCGAAACATTACCAAGCAAGTGCCTCATTTAGAAGGGGTCCAATTATCGTGTACCTTCTATACCGCATTAGAGATCCCAAAGCAAAGCATCATTTACTGCGACCCACCTTACGCCTCTACGACCAAATACCGAGACCATTTTGACCATGAGCAATTTTGGGAGTGGTGCAGACAACAAAGTAAAGCAGGTCACCAAGTCTTTATTAGCGAGTACAAGGCTCCAGACGATTTTACTTGTATTTGGGAAAAAGGTGCCAAAACCACCTTTTCTTGGCATGCCGAAAATTTAGCGCCTAAAGAAAGTGTGGAACGGTTGTTTGTGTACCATGATTACTTATAATACATCAACGATATTTCACTTTTAGTTGATACTAGCGATAAGATAGAAACCTTACAGAAGTTGCAGCGTTATGTGTTTGAGGGTTGTTTTTTATGTAGGTTTAGGTTAGCCTACAGATAGCTTGGCTGCATCTTTCCATAGATAATTTGGCATTGGTTCACTAAGTTTCCAATTTATACTCATAGGTTTTGAACCATAATAATCTTTTAAATGACCTTTACCTATAAACACATATCCAAGACTTTTGCCGAATTCATCTTTTGCTTTTTCTCTGACGAATAATAGAATTATTTTGTTGTTTTCTTTATGTTTAATGTATGAAAGTCCTTTTCCTTTGTCTGGTCGTGCAGAGTTTTGAGTTTGCCAATGAAACAATAATTCATTTACTGCATAATCATCATACATTGTAGTTGGTGAAAAGTTCTCTTCTGATTTAATTAGATTGATGAATAGTATCTCAGTATTTAAATCCTTGTTTAAGGCTGTTCCTTCTCTATTAGATGATTTTTTATTAAATGTACTAAGCTTGAAAGCAGATAAAATCTGATCTCGAGTATAGCGAGCATGTAATTTTAAAGGTTGGTTATAAGGTAATTCAATAGGCAATTCTTTAAAATCTATCTTTTCAATTAAAAACTCTAAGACTTCTTTTATTTCTTCAACTAAAATAGAATTTGCTCCAATTTTGCGAATACTATCCTCTAACGACTCAAAGCCGCCTTCATTTTGCCAAATATCGTAATGTAGCATTAAAAGCATTGTTTTTTCATTTTCGGTCAATGAAGATTCCTTTATATTAAAATTCTGTTTTGCAAGGGATAATATGAATTTAAAATAGCTAAACGAATTTGTTGAAAGCCATTTGTTAGCAATTGCAGACACAATTTCTTTTTCATTTTCAGTGCTAAATTGCTTAATAGCACCAGCTGATTGACATAGTCGTTTCCAACTATCACGTTTATAGATAGTTTGTAAGGGTATATTGTAAAAAGTACTAAAATTTCTTAGAGTTAATGGAAGGTTTGTGTCATGCCTAAATTGCTTAATTCTTTGAATAAGTTTATTTCTATTCAAAGATGTTGCTCTAGCAATATTTTTAAGAATAATTTCTTTTGTCTTTTTTTCTAAGATAATTGAACAGCCCAAAGGAAGATGAGGAAAATCGTCTTCAACTTCTTTCTTGACTGTAGTATTTGTTTTTCCAATTAACGCTCTAAATTTACTTTCAAAGTTATATTCAGGTTTAGAATTGCCAACAAAATCTAAAACAGTTAAACAATCTTTATCTTCGTGAAGTCTTAATCCTCTTCCTAATTGTTGTAAAAAGATAGTTAGACTTTCAGTCGGTCTTAAAAAAAGTACAGTATCAATTTCGGGAATGTCTATTCCTTCATTAAACATATCAACAACAAAAAGGTAGTTAATTTCTTTTCTTTCTAGTTTTGTTCTAATTAAATCCCTGTCTTTACTATTGTTGCTAGTTAAATAATCAGCTTTAAACCCTGCCAGGAAAAATTTTTCTGCCATATATTTAGCATGTTCCATGGAAACGCAATAACCCAGAGCTCTTACTTCATTACTGTTTTTGGTATATTTATCCAAAGCGTTAATTATCTCTCTAACTCTTCTGTCATTTGCGGTATATAAATTTGTTAACTCGCTAGCAAGATACTTTCCTTTAGACCAAGTGACATTAGTTAAATCAACACTATCTGTTATTCCGAAATATTGAAATGGACAGAGTAATTTTCTGTTCATTGCTTCGGGTAATCTAATTTCCGCAGCAATTCTATTATCAAAATCTTCAAGGATATTTTCACCATCCATTCTTTCAGGTGTTGCTGTAAGACCAAGCAAAACTTTAGGCTGAAAATATTCTATGATTTTTCTGTAACTGTTGGCTTTTTGGTGGTGACATTCATCTATGATAATGAAGTCATAAAAATCTGGATTTAGGTTATAATTTTTGTATTGATTCTTAACAGACTGAACGGATGCGAACACAACTTCAAAATTATTAGGGACTAAACCATCAACCCATAATTCACCAATGTTATTATTCTTTAATATACTTTGAAAAGTGGATAATGATTTTTCTATTATTTCTTTTCTGTGTGCTAAAAATAGCAACTTAGCAGAAGAATTGTTTTGTCTAAAACGTTTATAGTCAAATGCTGAAATCACCGTTTTACCTGTTCCTGTTGCCGCTACAACTAAGTTTTTGTAGTGATTGTGAGTTTCTCTTTCAACCTCAAGTTTTTCTAAAACTTCCTTTTGATATGGAAAAGGTTTGATATCAAAAAAGGCAGTGTTTATTTCTTGTGGTTTACTAAATTTACTGTATTTGAGTGCACTTAGTAGTTTTTCTTTATGAATTGAATCGTCAAAAATTTCAAAATCATCACTCTGCCAATAGGCATCGAATGTTTTTTGGAATTTATCAATTATGTGGTTTACTTCTTTAGTTGTAATTTTTATGTTCCATTCTAAGCCATCTGTTAATGCAGAACGAGAAAAGTTTGAAGAGCCAATGTAGGCAGTATGAAACCCTGTGTTTCTGTAAAATAAATACGCTTTAGCATGTAGCCTTTCATTACTATTATTATAAGATATTTTTACTTCAGTATTAGGGAGTTTTGATAATAACTGAATGGCTTTATAATCGGTTGCACCTACATACGTTGTAGTAATGACCTTAAGTTTTCCACCTCTTTCTGTGAATTCTCTTAGCTCTTTTTCAAGAATTATAATTCCTTTAAATTTTATAAAGGAAACTAATAAGTTAATCTTATCTGCTGATAAAATCTCTTTTTTAAGCTCACTTTCTAAGGATAAACCAGTATTTCCTCCAGTAAATAACTCGCTTTGTGTTAATCTCGTATAAGGTGTTATTTCTTTAAGCCTTAAATCTAAATCAGGATAATTTGAATCTACTTTAGAGAAGACGGCTTTTAAAATTTCGCCTTCAATATCAATTAAATCGTAATCGAAATCTTGCTTGTTTATTTCTTCTTTTAATAGTTTTAAAATTTTATTGGCGATTTCAATTTGCAATTCAGGCTTACCTTTAATGAGTTGGAAAGCGCTGTTAAAAGCTTGTGCTAAATGTGTCGAGAGCACTCTAGAAGCCTCTTCTTTATCAATTTTAGTTTTCTTTATATAGAATTTTTCATCATCAAGAAGTTTTAATTTTTCATCTATAAGTTGTGTTATTAATGCTTCGTAAATTCCTTGATTCATATTGATAAAAATTCATTTAAAATTGGAATATCGGCTTCAGCCCAATCTAAATTCAACAATTCTTCTTTTTTTGCTAAAAGGAAATCAGAGTGTTCTTTTAAAATTAAATCTCCAGATATGTAATTAGCTATAAAAGGAATTAATTTGATTTTAAAATCAGTATACTCATGTGTAACTGGAGTTAATCGTCTTGTAACATTAATTTTAATATTTAATTCTTCTTTTACTTCTCTTTTGATACAATCAATTTCGGTTTCGTTTGATTCTAACTTGCCACCTGGAAATTCCCACTTCAAAGGGAGCTTCATCTTATCACTTCTTTGAAAAGCATAAATTTTATCATCCTTTAATATGATAGCACAAGTAACAAGAATTGTTTTCAAAATAATCTAACCATTCATCATCTCCTCAATCTCATCCGCTTCAATTGGGATATTACGCATCAAGTTAAACGGTTCACCAGAGTCTTGGATCACCACGTCATCTTCTAAACGAATCCCAAAGCCTTCGTCTGGGATATAAATACCAGGTTCTACGGTAAAGACCATGTTGGCTTGCATGGGTTCATGTAACAAGCCGTAATCGTGGGTGTCCAACCCAATATGGTGCGAGGTGCCATGCATAAAGTACTTTTTATAGGCTGGCCAGTCTGGGTTTTCGTTTTGCACATCGGCTTTGTCCAATAAACCAAGGCCTAATAATTCAGACGTCATGAGTTTGCCTACTTCCACATGATATTGCTCCCAAAGGGTTCCAGGCACCAATAATTTTGTAGCTTCGTCCTTTACGCGGTTCACCGCATTATACACTTGTTTTTGTCGGTCGGTAAACTTACCAGATACAGGAATGGTACGACTCATATCGCTCGAGTAATTGGCATACTCTGCACCAACATCTAATAAAATTAAATCACCTGCTTTACACTGTTGGTTATTTTCAATATAGTGTAGCACATTAGCGTTATTTCCAGAGGCAATAATCGGAGTGTAAGCAAAACCCTTAGAGCGGTTGTTAAGGAACTCGTGCATAAATTCGGCTTCAATATTGTACTCCCAAACACCAGGTTTTACAAAGTTAAGAATGCGTCTAAAGCCCTTTTCGGTAATGTCGCAGGCGTTTTGCATCAGCGCTAATTCGATAGGATCTTTTACCGAGCGCAAGCGCTGTAAAATAGGATTGCTCTTCGCTACACTATGTGCAGGATATTTATCCTTTAGCCATTTGGTAAAACGGTCTTCACGGGTTTCGGTCTCCACATTGGCGCGGTAATGCTCGTTGGTATTAATATACACGGTGTCGCATTGCGTCATCAGTTCAAACATTATTTTTTCCATGTCCTGAAGCCAGTACACGGTTTTAATGCCTGAGGTTTCAAAAGCTTTTTCCTTAGTTAGCTTTTCGCCTTCCCAAACCGCAATATGGTCGTTGGTTTCTTTTAGGAATAAGATTTCACGATGCTTTTCTTTTGGACAATCTGGAAAGATGACCAAAATACTTTCCTCTTGGTCCACACCACTCAGGTAAAAAATATCGCGATGCTGCGCAAATGGCAAGGTACTATCGGCACTCACTGGATAAATATCGTTGGAGTTAAAGACCGCTAAACTGTTTGGCTTCATATGAGAAGCAAAGTTTTTGCGGTTGTTTATAAAGAGGTTACGGTCTATTAAATCGTATTTCATTTGGTAGTTATTTATTGTTTTAATCTGCAAAAGTAAATCTTTGTCATTCTGAATTTATTTCAGAATCTGAAACAAGTTCAGATTGACAAAAACTAGTTTAGAACTTGTATGTCACACTGAGCGCAGTCGAAGTGCTTTTGGAAGCAACAGCAAATAGCTTTCGACTGCGCTCAAGCTGACAAGGATTTAAATTGAATGTCTCAAAAATAAACAAACAAAAACGCAAGCCCAAGTCTATTAAGATAATCTGTTAAACTTTGTTTATAAATTTTGAGGATATAGTGATTAATGGCTAAATTCAGCCATCTTAAAAACCAACCCACATGTCATATAAAAACGTACTATCCTTGTTTATAGGGATTGTTGCAACTCTAAGTTTTGCACAACAACCTGCAACATCTGCAGAAACTGTAAAAAATGCCTTGGCGCAAAAGCGCGACATGGTAAAAACGTCATTGGTTAAAAACGTCCCTTTTGAAAATATTGGTCCGACCATAATGAGCGGTCGTGTGGTAGATGTGGATGTGAATCCAGACATGCCTTCAGAGTTTTATGTGGGTTATGCCTCTGGTGGTGTTTGGCATACCGTAAATAACGGAACCACGTTTACTCCGATTTTGGATAGTTCGGACACACAAAACGTGGGTGACATTGCCGTGCACTGGCCAACACGAACCTTATATGTGGGAACAGGCGAAAATAATGCGTCACGATCGTCTTACGCTGGTATTGGTTTGTTAAAGTCCACCGACAATGGCAAAACTTGGGAGAATCTTGGGTTGATGGATGCGCATCATTTTGCACCCATTTTAATTCATCCAGACAATCCTGATGTGATTACGGTTGGAGTCACAGGACATCTATATTCTCCAAGCGAGGAACGCGGTGTTTACAAAACCATGGATGGTGGTAAAACTTGGAAGCAAACCTTGTTTGTAGATGCTATGAGTGGTATTATCGATTTGCAACACAGTCCTAATAATTATAATGTGATGTTTGCGACGTCTTGGACCAAAGATCGTAAAGCTTGGAATTTCACAGGAAACGGAAGCAATTCGGCCATATACAAAAGTACAGATGCAGGAGACACTTGGACCAAAGTATCTACTGAAAAAAGCGGTTTCCCGACAGGTGAAGGCGTTGGTCGCATTGGTGTAGCCGTGTTTAATGAAGATGTGGTCTATGCCGTGCATGATAGTCAGTTTAGACGACCAGATGATGCTTCGACAAGCTCAGCAACCAAAGAAGACTTAACCAAAGACGATTTTAAAACCATGTCCAATGCCGATTTTCTGGCTTTGGATAACAAGAAACTCAATACTTTTTTAAGAACGAATGGCTTTCAGGAAAAATACAGAGCTGAGAACGTCAAGCAAATGGTGCGTTCTGGTAATGTAAAACCTATTGATTTAGCCAAATATCTTGAAGATGCCAATTCGATGTTGTTCGATACTCCTGTGGTTGGTGCTGAGGTGTATAAAAGTATAGATGGAGGCAAAACGTGGAAGAAAACCCACGAGGATTACCTAGATGGTATTTACTACAGTTATGGCTACTATTTTGGACATATTCATGTATCACCTGCTAACCAAGACCATATTTATATCTATGGTGTGCCGATTGTAAAATCTAAAGATGGTGGTAAGACCTTTACAAGTATCAGCGCAGAAAATGTGCATGCCGATCATCATGCGCTTTGGATCAATCCTAAAAACCCAAATCATTTAGTGGACGGTAATGATGGTGGTATTAATATTACCTATGACGATGGAGCGAATTGGATAAAGAATAATTCGCCTTCCGTAGGGCAGTTTTATGCTATTAATGTAGATAACGAAAAACCGTATAACGTTTACGGTGGTTTGCAAGATAATGGTGTTTGGGTTGGTGCTCATAATGCACGCGAGGATAAAAGTTGGCATCAAGAAGGACAATACCCTTGGAAATCCATAATGGGAGGTGATGGTATGCAAGTGCAGATCGATAATCGCAACTCAAATATCGTGTACACGGGTTATCAATTTGGAAACTATTACAGGCTTAACCTTGACACTGAAGAACAGACCTATATTCAACCAAAACATACCTTAGGTGAAAATCCGTATCGCTTCAATTGGCAAACACCAATATTATTATCGTCTCACAATCAAGATATTCTGTATTTAGGAGGTAATAAATTGATGCGTTCCATGAATCAAGGGAACGATTGGGAAGCCATCAGCGATGATTTGACCAAAGGAGGTAAAAAAGGAAATGTCGCTTATGGTACGTTGACAACCATTTCAGAAAGTCCGTTTCAATTTGGATTGATTTACACTGGAAGTGATGACGGTTTGGTGCATATTACTAAAAATGCAGGTGGTAGTTGGACTAACATTTCAAATGCATTTCCAAAGGATTTATGGGTCAGTCGCGTTATTGCTTCGCAGCACAAAAAGGAACGCGTTTACGTCACTTTGAACGGCTACCGTTGGGACGATTTTAAAGTCTATGCCTACATGAGCGATGATTATGGACAAACGTGGAAAGACATTAGCGGCAACATACCAGCCTCTCCAGTCAATGTGATTAAGGAAGATCCCAAAAACGAAAACCTGTTGTACTTAGGAACTGATAACGGAGCCTACGTCTCTTTTGATATGGGTAAATCTTGGAACGTATTTTCTGAAGGATTACCAAATGTGGCCATTCATGATATTGTAGTGCAACCCGAAGCGAACGATTTATTGTTAGGCACACATGGGAGAAGCATCTACAAAGCCAATATTGAGGCCTTACAACAAATGAATTCGGATTTAACTGCAAAACCAATCACCATTTTTGAGGTAAGTCCTGTAAGACACTCTAGCCGTTGGGGAAGTGCTTGGAGTCCCTGGTCAGAGGCTTATGCGCCCAACAAGACCATTCAGTTTTTCAGTAGTACATCGGGTGAAAAAACCATGACGGTGTTGTCTGAAAATGGTACGGTCTTAAACAGCATTCAGCTGAAGGCAGATAAAGGGTTCAATTACGTGGATTACGATTTAACATTGTCTGAAAAAGGAAAGAAAGCCTTAGAAAAAGCAAATAAAGAGTTACAAATTGGTAAATCTGGCAACGGAAAATATTATTTACCAAAGGGTATTTACACGTTAATGATCGATGAAACCACTGCAAAACTAGAAATAAAGTAAGTGGTCTAATTAAAACGATTCTAAATAAATAATTATAGTTTACACTTGTTGCCTAAACGCCATTTGTACTGTATTTTTGTAGAACTAACAAAAAGATTAGATCTACAATGAGCGGAATTCTAAATTCGTCAATTGGAAGAAAGTTTGCCATGGCACTTTCGGCACTCTTCCTAATGGTTTTTCTCGTAATGCATGTTTCCATCAATTTCACCTCAGTGTTTAGTGAGGAACTGTTTAATGAAATGTCTCATTTCATGGGAACCAATCCTCTAGTACAAGGGGTCATGCAGCCGATATTAATTTTTGGTGTCATTTTTCATTTTGTAATGGGATTTGTACTCGAAGCCAGAAATAGGGCGTCTAGAAATGTGAAATATGCTAAAAATGAAGCTTCAGGCAATTCAAGTTGGGTATCAAGAAATATGTTACTTACTGGTTTGGTGATTCTTGCATTTTTAGGGATTCATTTTTATGACTTTTGGGTACATGAAATGACCGTTAAGTATGTCAATGGTGATATGAGCGGCCTTATTGATCCTAATAATGCAGAATCAGGTTTCCGCTATTATGAAGAATTGAGAGAAAAGTTTGTGAGTCCAGTTAGAGTTGGGATTTATGTTGTTGCCTTCATCTTACTTGCTCTACACTTGCTTCACGGATTTAATTCAGCATTCCAGTCTATAGGTGCAAACAACAAGTATATAAAAAGTCTTAAAGGATTTAGTAAAGTGTATTCGATCGGAATCCCTGCTTTATTCATCTTTATTGCAGTTTACCATCACTTTACACACTAAAAATTAAAGCTATGTCAATATTAGATTCTAAAATACCAGAAGGTCCTTTAGCGGACAAATGGACTAAACATAAGAACGAAATTAATCTTGTTAATCCTGCCAACAAACGTTTAATAGATGTTATCATCGTTGGGACAGGTTTAGCAGGTGGATCTGCTGCAGCTACGTTAGCTGAGCTAGGGTACAACGTTAAGGCGTTTTGTTTTCAGGATTCACCAAGACGTGCACACTCTATCGCAGCGCAAGGTGGTATTAATGCGGCAAAGAACTATCAAGGAGATGGTGATTCAACATACAGACTTTTTTATGATACTGTAAAGGGTGGGGATTACCGCTCTCGTGAAGCTAACGTGTATCGATTAGCAGAAGTTTCTACAAATATTATTGACCAATGTGTGGCACAAGGTGTGCCTTTTGCCAGAGAGTATGGTGGCCTTTTAGATAACCGTTCTTTTGGTGGTGTATTAGTTTCCAGAACTTTTTACGCCAAAGGGCAAACCGGACAACAGTTATTGCTTGGTGCTTATGCAGCCATGAACCGACAAATCGGACGTGGTAAAATAAAAATGTACACACGCCATGAGATGTTAGATGTTGTTATCGTTGATGGAAAAGCGAGAGGAATCATTGCTCGCAATCTTGTGACTGGTGAAATTGAAAGACATTCAGCACATGCTGTAGTTTTAGGAACTGGAGGTTACGGAAACGCTTTCTATCTGTCAACGTATGCCATGGGAAGCAATGTTACGGCAGCATGGAAAGCACACAAACGCGGAGCTTTCTTTGCCAACCCATGCTACACTCAGATTCACCCAACCTGTATACCAGTTTCTGGAGACCATCAGTCTAAATTAACATTAATGTCAGAGTCCTTACGTAATGATGGACGTATTTGGGTACCTAAACATAAAAAAGACGTTGAAGCCATTAGAAATGGAAGTTTAAAACCAACAGATATTGCTGAAGAAGATAGAGATTACTACTTAGAGCGACGCTACCCGGCTTTTGGTAACTTAGTACCAAGAGATGTGGCCTCAAGAGCAGCAAAAGAACGTTGTGACGCAGGTTATGGTGTTAATAAAACAGGTGAGGCTGTTTATTTAGATTTTGCTTCAGCTATTGAGCGTTACGGTAAAGAACAAGCGTATGTGAAAGGGCTCGACGTCAACGATAAAAAGGTCGTTACGGAATTGGGTAAAAAAGTGGTTGAGAATAAGTACGGTAACTTATTCCAGATGTACGAAAAAATCGTAGATCAAAATCCATACGAAACTCCAATGATGATTTATCCAGCGGTTCACTACACTATGGGCGGACTTTGGGTAGATTATAACTTAATGACAACGGTACCTGGATTATATGCTATTGGAGAAGCTAATTTCTCGGATCATGGTGCTAACCGACTTGGAGCATCAGCGCTAATGCAGGGGCTTGCAGATGGTTATTTCGTATTGCCATATACTATTGGTGATTATTTAGCGCATGATATTAGAACGGGAACCATACCAACAGATACCAAAGAGTTTGATGAAGCAGAACAAAATGTAAGAGAGACAATTAGTAAACTTATCAATAATAAAGGATCTAAATCTGTAGATTATTTCCATAAACGTTTAGGTAAAATTATGTGGAATAAATGCGGAATGGCGCGTAATGAAAAGGAACTAAAAGAAGCCATAAAGGAAATCGCAGAATTAAGGGAAGAGTTTTACAAGGATGTATTTATACCAGGAACAGAGAATGAATATAATGAAGAGTTAGCTAAAGCTGGTAGAGTTGCTGACTTTTTAGAACTAGGAGAATTATTCGCTAAAGATGCTTTAGAACGTAACGAATCTGCTGGTGGACACTTTAGAGAGGAATATCAAACCGAAAGTGGAGAAGCATTACGAGTTAAAGAATATCAATATGTTTCAGCATGGGAATACAAAGGACAACCGAGTGAGGCTATACACCATAAAGAACCATTAGAGTATGAAAATATTGAAGTGAAAGAGAGAAGTTATAAATAAAAGCTATGATGAATTTAACATTAAAAATATGGCGTCAAAAAGACGCAAACGATAAAGGAAAAATTGTTGACTATCCCGTCAGTGGTATATCTCCAGATATGTCTTTTTTAGAAATGTTAGATGTTCTAAATCAAGAGTTGATTGAAAAAGGAGAAGAGCCAGTGGCTTTTGATCATGATTGTAGAGAAGGTATTTGTGGCACTTGTTCTTTATATATTAACGGAAGAGCACACGGTCCTCAAACTAAAATTACAGCGTGTCAATTGCACATGCGTAGTTTTAAAGATGGCGATACCATTTACATAGAACCATGGAGAGCAAAAGCCTTTCCTGTAATAAAGGATTTAATTGTAGATCGTTCATCTTTTGATCGTATTCAACAAGCTGGAGGTTTTATTTCTGTAAACACCTCTGGTAACACTCAAGATGCAAACGCCATTCCTATCGAGAAGGAACATGCAGATAAAGCTTTTGATGCCGCAACATGTATTGGTTGTGGTGCTTGTGTAGCAAGTTGTAAAAACTCTTCAGCCATGTTATTTGTTTCTGCTAAAGTATCGCAGTTCGCATTATTGCCACAAGGTCGTGTTGAAGCGACTGATCGTGTACTAAACATGGTGAAGCAAATGGATGAAGAAGGTTTTGGTAACTGTACCAATACTGGAGCTTGTGAGGTAGAGTGTCCTAAAGGAATATCTTTAGAGAACATTGCACGTATGAATCGTGAGTATCTTGCAGCTAGTCTAAAAGGGTAATAGGTTTATAAAAATTTAGGAAACTCTAAATATTAAATCCCAAGGTAAAGATTTATCTTGGGATTTTATTTTTATTCAACATAATGAAGGATACAATTTCATTTTATAATACACAACTCAAAACGCACACAATAGAAGCGAAGCATATTTATAAAAAAATGAGTTTGTTAAGTGTTTTGAGGCTTACAGTTTTCGGACTAACAGGTTTAGGCATATACCTTACCTACCAAAACTGGCAAATAGCTATAGTTATAGCAGTCAGTGGCATTGCTGTTTTTCTGTTTTTATTATCAAGATATACCGATCTTAAACTCAAACGCGAACTACACAAACGCTTAGCCCTAATTAATGAGGAAGAACTTAAAGTAGCTTCGGGCGATTTTCACAATAGAGCAGATGGTAAAAGCTTTCAAAACCCTTCCCATGCCTACAGCTTAGATATCGATTTATTTGGAAGAGGTTCTTTTTTTCAGTACATCAACAGAACAACCATAAAAGAAGGCACACAAACACTTGTTAATTGTTTGATGGCGAATGATATTACTAACATTGAAGCGAGACAGAACGCTATAAAAGAGCTTGCCAATGAGCCAGAATGGAGACAATATTATTCTGGTGTGGCTCAAGGTGTAAAAGTTGAGCATTCTGCAATATCTATTATTGAATGGTTAAAGAGTTATAAGCCGTTTTTAAGTGTAACACTGTATTGGCTAACCATCGGTTTTACTATGGCTTCTGTAATAATTTTGGCCTTAGGTATTACCGAAATCATCCCAATAAAATATGCTGGTTACTGGTTGCTTTTTGGTTTAGCGATTACAGGACGCTTTTTAAAGTCAATTAATCATGTAGCCCAAAACACAGAAAAAGCAAAGGATACGTTTAGACAATATGCGTTGTTGCTCAAGGAGATTGAACAAAAGCAATTTCAGTCTGAGTTATTACAACAGCATCAACAAAAAATTCAATCTGAAGGTGAAAAAGCCTCACAGATATTTACAAAATTCTCAAAAGCTTTAGATGCTTTAGACAACCGAAACAACTTTATTTCTGCAATTTTTGGGAATGGGTATTTGCTTTGGGATATTAGACAAACCTATTATATTGAACAGTGGATTAAAAAGTATGCGCACAAGGTTGAAGATTGGTTTGACGTTGTCACATTTTTTGATGCCTATAACACTTTAGGAAATTACGCTTTCAATCATCAGGAATTTACCTATCCTGAAATTATTGCAGAAAACACCATTATCAAAGCCAAAGATTTAGGACATCCTTTATTGAATTCAGAAAAGCGGATTGATAGTGATTTAGAATTGTTACAAGAACAATTCTTTATTGTAACCGGAGCCAATATGGCAGGTAAGAGTACCTTTTTAAGAACCGTTGCCTTACATATTGTTATGGCTAATATGGGTTTGCCAGTTTGCGCAACAGAAAGTATATACAAGCCAATTAAATTGATAACAAGTATGCGAACTACAGATTCCTTAACCGATGATAGTTCATACTTTTTTAGTGAGTTAACAAGATTGAAACTTATCGTAGATACTATTGCCGAGGATAAAAACTATTTTGTGATTTTAGATGAAATATTAAAAGGTACCAACTCAACCGACAAAGCCATTGGCTCAAGAAAATTTGTGGAAAAACTAGTCGGCCAAAAAGCCACAGGAATTATAGCCACACACGATTTAAGCCTTACCGAAATTGAAACCGAATTAGAGGCTGTAAAAAACTATTACTTTGATGCCGAAATTAAAAACGACGAACTCTTTTTTGATTACAAACTAAAGAAAGGAGTTTGCCAAAACATGAATGCGAGCTTTCTATTGAAGAAGATGGAGATTGTATAACAAAAAAACCCTTTCCAAAAACAGAAAGGGTTCTTAACCAATTATAAAAATTAACTTGAAAAAAATTACTTCAACTTTAATGAATCTAGAGCATGAAAGAAAAAGTCTTGCTCATCATTCATAGATACAAATAATCCATTAGGATATTTTTTGCCTAGAGGTTTGGTAACAACATCACAACCGTCAGTTTCGATTGTTCCTAGGTTTATTTCCTTTACAAAGCTATTATCGTTTCGTTTAAAGATGTTAAAACTGTGGTTTTGTTGGTTAGACACGATAAGGAAACCTTCACCATTAGGGTAAGTTGCTATAGTAATACCTTCAATATCATCCTTAAAATTTTCTGTGCCAAATAAGGCAATTTCCTTGTTTCCTTTTTTAGGGTCTGCGTAGTATTTTCTAATACCTACGCCTTCGTCAGAGAAATACACAAAGCCCAATTCGTCATCTACGGCAATAGCCTCGATTTCTTTTTGACCGCTAAAAGTTCCTATTTTACGTAATAGATTAGAATGTACACCCAGAGAATCGCTAACCAAAGCGTATTGGTATAAATAACCTTCCGTTGGGCCAGCTTTTCTACTTACAAAAACAGATACTTCTTCTGTAGAAGGGTTTTTATAGATTGAAACTCCCATTGGTCGTTTTTGTAAAACATCTGTTTCGTCTTCAAAGACTTTAAAGCCACCATTGTCTAAAGGTTTCATATCTGGTACTGAGTAGACTCTAATTTGATTTTTTTCACGTTCAGAAAATACCATAATATCTGTTTTTGTAGAGTCGTTGAGTTTAAAACCATATTCTACATCCACATTATTTGGATAGCTAACACCTGTTAAGCTTTTTTCTTTTATGATTTTTCCGTTTAAATCTAAAGCATACACACCACCATCAATTTCATCTTTATCAGTGCCAAAAACAATACTTTGTTCTGGATTCTTGTGATTAATCCAAATTGCAGGATCATCACTATCGTGTGGTAATTTTTCGGATTTTAATGTCGGTGAAATTTCTGGTAAACCGTTTCCACAAGAAAAAACTACAGCAGAAATAACGCCTAGTATTAAGGTTTTCTTTATCATCTTACTTCTTAAATAAATCATACTTTAATCCGAATGTTAAACGCATATCGTAGTATTCCATTTGCATAGTTCTACTACTTACACCTTGGTAATAACGTAACGGTTGGTTAGTAATATTGTTTAGGTTAACATACAGGCTTAAGTTGTCATTTAAAGCCACATTAGCATTAAAGTCTAAGAAGAATTGCTCATCGTAATAACGGTCTTCAAAAGCATTACCTCCAATTTCATCGATATAAGCATCAGAGAAGTTAGCAGATAAACGTAAACTGAACTTTTTACCAGCATAACCCAAAGAACCGTTGAACATATTCGGTGATGTTTGTGGTAAATCTAAATCTGTACGCTCTTCACCATCTTCGTTACGAATACCATCTGCACTAGATGTTAAGTAGGTGTAGTTTAAATATATGCTAAAATTCTTTGCAAAACCTGGTAGGAAATCTAAACGACGTTGAAAAGATACCTCTGCACCAAATACTGAAGCATCATCACCATTTAATGGTTGATAAACCTCGTAACCGTTTTCGTCTTCAGATTGGAAAATATAGGTGAAGTCCGAAATACTTTTATAGAATAAGCCACCAGAAACGATACCAACAGACTTAAAGTAATGTTCTGCCATAAAGTCGAAGTTCATAGATGTTGTTGGGTCTAATTCAGAGTTTCCTAAGAAGATCTCTTCGTCTTCGTTATTGATTTCTCTGTATGGTACTAAATCTACATAATTTGGTCTTGCCAAAGTATTTGTCCAAGCAAAACGGAGAACAGTATTATTCGTTACATCATACTTAAAATGTACACCAGGAAGAACATTAGTATAAGAATTCTTATCTTTTACTTTGGTAATACCAGCAACATCTCCTTCGGTATCAAAGACAAGCTCATTACCTTCACTTTCAATAGAAGTATGCTCTAATCTAATACCAGCTAAAACGCTTAGCTTGTCTGATAAATCTTGGTTTAACATAGCGTAGCCAGCATATACGTTTTCGTTAACATCGAAGTTAGCAGTAGCATATTCTTCTGGTAAATCTTCTCCATCAAAAAGGTTAGTGTCGTTAAGATTTAAGCCACCTAAAAACTCTGGACTCGCAAAAGAGCCTATTTGATATTGGCTACCAGCTAAGAAATCAGAATCTGAATAATCTCTAGTTGGAATATCTCCTAAAATGTCTAAAGCACCAGTTTCGTCACTGTACTCAGTAAAATCGTTATCTCTATTTTTGTTTTTTAATCTAGCTTTTGCACCAAATTTTAAGAAGCCATCTTTACCTTCGATTATTGATAAAGGTGTTTGGGCATTAATAAAAAAGTTAAAGTCTTTTTCTTCGGTGTATTGATTCTCTTCTGTGAGCTCACCAAATTCAAAATCAGCAAAATCAGCATCAGAAGGATTTATAGGTGTAAACAAAGGTTTATCTTGATTATTATTAAAGTCGATAATATATTCGCTTTCGTATTCTAAATAACGTTCGTTTAAACGCTCTTCTGAAGCTTTAGCGAAAGATGCCATCCAATCAAATTGTACGTTGCCGAAAAGGTGCTCACCACCTAGACTATAGTTTTGCATACGTTGGTCTTCCAAACGTCTGTTTTGGTTTCGGTTGTTATCTATACCACCTTTAGATTGGCGTTTTGCTTCGATAGGAAACATAGTTAAGTTGCCGTTTCCGTCTACCGAGAAATCGCCAGGAGCAATGTCTTCACCATCTAATATTTCTTGAGAGAAGGCAAAGCGGTTTTCCCTATCGTCTCTCCAGTTATAGATAGATTTCAAATAAATGGTATTATTATCATCTAATTTATAATCAAGGTTGGCTGAAAAACTACGACGTACACGTTGTACAAGATATTCTCTGATTTCAAAAACGTTAGCATAAGGGTTAACATCAACTTCTTCAAGATTATCTTCGTCTCCATTATTAAATTCAAACTCGTCTGTCCATTCAGCTTCAACGTTATCACTTCCAAAGTCGTTATCGTTGATAGAGGCAGAAACCATCCAACCGAATTTATCATTTTTACTGCGGTCTCCAACTAAAAAAGACCCGTTTAAAATTCTTTTGTCGGTAATAAAGTTAAGACCAGAACCAACAGTTGCAGACAAACGGAAACCTTGAGGAGACGTACGCGTTATTAAGTTTACAGAGCCACCAAGTGCGTCGGCATCCATATCTGGTGTTACCGCTTTGTTTACTTCAATAGTCTGAATCATATCCGACGGAATTAAATCCATCTGAACGTTACGATTATCGCCTTCAGCAGAAGGAATTCTACTGCCATTTAAGGTTACGGAGTTAAGTTGAGGTGAAAGACCACGAACAATAATATTACGAGCTTCACCTTGATCTACTTGCATTGTAATACCAGGAATACGCTTTACGGCATCACCAATATTAGCATCCGGAAACTTACCGATTTGGTCTGTAGACACAACATTAGTAATGTTTTGTTTGTTCTTTTGTGTGTTTAAGGCTCTTGCTTGTCCGCTAAGACCATAGCCTGTAATAGTAACTTCTTCTAGAGCAGTATCTTCAGAGTTTAGAGTAAAGTTCAACGTTACAGTTTGGCTTGCAACAATATCTATATCTTGAGTCACATCTGAATAACCAAGATATTTTACAGTAATAGTATATTTTCCTTCTGGAATATCTACTAAAACGTATTTTCCATTAAAGTCAGTTACAGTTCCTTTATTAAGAGATGAAATAGAAACTGTTGCACCAGGAATGGTAAGACCATCTTTATCGGTGATTACACCTTGTAAATTTCCAGACTGTGCTAATCCGAAAAAAGATAGGGTTAAAAATAAAAGGGTAAAATAATGTTTCATTTAAGGTTGATTTTTGTTTTTCTCAAAACTAGCTTCAAGCCTGCATTTGTAGATAAAATGAGCGTTAACAAAAAGTAACTTAGCTATCCAAAAACACTATAAAACATAGCAACATTTACAATTGCGTAACATTAGGTAAAGGTTAGCAAAACATTGTTTATAAATTGAGAAGATAAGCCTGTAAATCATCCTTAGATTCCAAGGGTAGTTTTTTTCTGAGTCTATAGCGTGCTATTCTAACACTGTCAGAAGTAATTCTTAGTATATCTCCGATCTCTTTAGAAGACAGGTTAAGGCGCAGCAACATACATAATCGCATTTCTGAAGATGAAAGATTCTCTTTGGCATCGTTTTTAAGTTTTGAAAAAAAACTTGGGTGTATTTGCCCAAAGTAGCTCATGAGCTCTGTCCATTCGTTATTATTTTCTAAATCGGTTTCGATGTCTTTAACAATATCCTTTAATTTTTTAGAAACGAGTTCACTATTGCGATTCTTTAACTTAGAAAGGGTTTTAGAAATGTCTGAAAGCATTTTGTTTTTATGAGCAATATGAAGACTGTAATTTGTTAGAGAAGACACTTTAATATCTATTTCCCTATTCAAAGCGATTTCTTTGACTGCTTTTTTGTCTAAATCTGCTTGAAGCAATTGTTGTTTATACTCTAGTATACGCTTTTCGTGTTTTCTTCTTTTCTTCCAGTAAAGAAAAAGAGCTAATAGAGCTAAAAGTATAGTACTTGTAGTAATGAGAATAACGCTTTGCTGTACTTTATTGATTTCGTTTTGTTTGTTTAGTAATTGTACCTTGTTTTCATTTTCTTTAACATCATGTAGAATTTGTAAAGCACTTACGATTTCATTATTATTTTGAATAAGCTCTTCTTCGTTGGCAATATATTGATTGTTGAGGTATTTATAAGCTTCTTCAAAATTGCCCATATCTGCGTATGTTCTAGACAAATCCTTAAGAGCACTCACTAATTGCGATCGGTTGTTTACTGATTTTGCTAACGCTAATGCTTGCTCAGTAAAATGTAGGGCATCATTGTATTTTTTTGTTTTTCTGTTGATATCACCAATATTGTTAATGATATTAATTTTTAAATCCCACGGACTGTTTTGGGCAAAACGATTGGCAATATTAAAGTAGTTTAATGCTTTTTGGTATTGCTCTAAATCTTCATAAATACTACCTATGTTTTCGTTTGTAATGGCAATGCCAGTACTATCCTTTAATAAGCTAAAAAGCGACAAACTCTTTTCTTGAAACTCTAAAGCTTCATTATAATTACTGCGTTTTTCGGATACACTCCCTAAGAGAGCATTTGAAGTAGCCTCCCCTTTTTTGTAATTTATATGTTCTGAAGTGTTTAGCGCTAGATAAGCATGTTGTTCAGCTAAACTATATTGTTTTAGCTCTAAATTAATCATAGCTAGCTGATTATGAACATTTACAAAACTAGAATCCTTTGGAAGGTGGAGCTCTAGGTATTCTTGATAATAGTGAGTAGCTTCCTCAAAGAGGGTAATACCATTAAAAAAATCTGCTATTTTAATATTGGCTGAGCCAATATTGGAAGGGTCATTTTCTGTAATAGCTTTTTTTAATTCAGACTTTAAAAAAATGAGTTCTGCTTCTTTAGTTGTGTTTATCTCTTGGGCATTAAGAGAGTAAACAAAAACAAAGAAAAATAGAATTTTAATACAGTTAATGACAAACAATGTAAATTTAATTTAAAATCTATAAATTAAAGAGATACATGTTATTTAAACCTATAGTTTGTATGATTAAAATGTTACCAATAAATAAAGCGACTAGGATATCCTAGTCGCTTTTAATTTTATAAAGAAAAAATAATTTTCTAAGCCTCAAAAGGCGCTACAGAAACATAAGACTTATTGTCTTTTCTCTTAGAAAATTGTACGATACCATCAACTTTAGCATGTAAAGTATGGTCTTTTCCTTGGTAAACATTTTCACCTGGATGGTGGGTATTACCTCTTTGTCTTACGATAATATTTCCAGCAACAGCAGCTTGTCCGCCAAAAATCTTAACACCTAAGCGTTTTGATTCTGATTCTCTACCGTTTTTAGAACTACCAACTCCTTTTTTATGAGCCATTGTCTTAAGGTTTTATATTGTTAAACTT
>JAGQZO010000028.1:20645-22206 GCA_020435515.1 Winogradskyella sp.
AGTGGTTTTGCAGTTACGCTTTACCACCATTTAATTCGTCTTGCCATTTTTTAAGCTCGTCCCACTTACCTTCTGCAGCTAATTTAGCTTGTGCTGGCCAAGTGTCAGTAACATGATTACCACGAACATCTGCAATGATTTCAGAAATTGCTTCAGGTGTAGATTTTGCGATGTCAGCAAAAGTTGCTAAACCAGCTTCAACTAAAGTAGAAGCAATTTTTGGACCTATACCTTCAATTTTCTTTAAATCATCAGCTTTAACAGTCACTGCCTTTTCGGCTTTTGGTTCTGCTTTGGCAGCTGAGCTTGTTGAAGCTTTAGCTTCTTTCTTAGGAGCAGCTTTTTTAGCTCCAGAAGCAGTAATGCCTTCAATTAAGATTTCGGTTAAGGCTTGTCTATGACCATTTTTTACACGGTAACCTTTACGTCTCTTCTTTTTGAAAACAATTACTTTATCACCTTTAAGGTGCTTTAAGACTTTTGCACTTACTTGTGCTCCGTCTATAGCTGGGGCGCCTAAAGTAATAGTGTTACCATCACCTATAAGAAGTACGTTGTCAAAATCAACTTTTTTACCTTCTTCAGTAGATAAACGGTTAACAAAAACTTTTTGGTCTTTTGCAACTTTAAATTGCTGCCCTGCTATCTCTACAATTGCGTACATAGCGTAACGTTTTTATTAATTTGTTTGTTTAAAAAAAATGCTTTTCTCAGAAAGCGGATGCAAATATACTCCTAAATTCCTAATCTACAAACGTTTTAAGGCTTTTCGAATACTTTTCAACTTAAATCTAAACATGACTATAAATCACATATACTTTATAAATAGAGTTTTCACATTTTATTATGTTAAAAAGCGTAATGATTCCTTATTTTTGTGTGGCTGTGTGTAACAATGCAGGTTTTGTTAAGACAAACACTAAAACAATTTAAAATTTAAACACTTATTAATAATGAGAAAAAGCTTATTTACTCTAGCACTCTTGTTGTTTATTGGTTCTTTTGCCAATGCTCAGCAAGTGGAATTTGAGGAGTACGATTTAGACAATGGAATGCACGTTATATTGCATCAAGATAACTCTGCTCCTGTAGTCACTGTATCTGTAATGTACCATGTAGGTGCAAAAGACGAAAACCCAGAACGCACTGGTTTTGCTCACTTCTTTGAACATTTACTATTTGAAGGAACTGAAAACATTCCTCGCGGCGAATGGTTTAATATTGTTACATCAAACGGTGGAAGCAATAATGCAAATACTACTGATGACAGAACCTATTACTACGAGGTTTTTCCTTCCAACAGTGTAGAGTTAGGTTTATGGATGGAATCTGAAAGATTATTACACCCTGTAATCAACCAAATAGGTGTAGATACGCAAAACGAGGTGGTTAAGGAAGAAAAGCGCCTTCGTGTTGATAACCAACCTTACGGTAACTTGTTAGCTGAAGTTAAAAAACGAATGTTTAAAGTGCATCCATACAGATGGGCGACAATTGGTTCTATGGACCATCTAGATGCAGCAACTTTGGAAGAGTTTCAAGCATTTAATAAAAAATTCTA
>JAGQZO010000028.1:22297-23012 GCA_020435515.1 Winogradskyella sp.
AAAATGATTCAAGATTATTTTGGACCTATTCCTAGAGGTGAAGAGGTTGTTAGAGACCTTCCTAGAGAAGAACCGATAACCGAAGCTATGAGAGATAAAACTTATGATCCTAATATACAGATACCTGCGGTGATAGCAGCTTACAGAACACCATCTTTTAAGGATAGAGATGCTTATGTTTTAGATATGATCTCTAGCTATTTAAGCGGAGGAAAAAGTTCCGTATTATACAAGAAAATGGTTGATGAGCAAAAGCAAGCATTAGCAGTACAGGCGGTTAATATTAGCCAGGAAGATTATGGTATATACGCCCTTTTTGGTTTGCCTTTAGGTGATGTGTCTTTGGATACGTTAATTACAGAAATGGATGAAGAGATTGCTAAAATGCAAACAGAATTAATATCTGAGCGCGACTATCAAAAACTTCAAAATCAGTTTGAGAACCAATTTGTAAATTCAAATTCTAGTATAGAAGGTATAGCTAACTCTCTAGCTAGATACTATATGCTATATGATAACGTGAATTTAATAAATAATGAAATAGACATCTATCGCTCTATTACTAGAGAAGAAATGAGAGACGTTGCTAAGAAGTATTTAAATCCTAATCAACGCTTGATATTAGAGTATTTACCAAAGAAAGATGATCAATAAAAACAAAATGAATATTAAAATGAAAACTAAAATATCAGCATTTATTGCATTGTTTTTAATG
>JAGQZO010000028.1:23095-24544 GCA_020435515.1 Winogradskyella sp.
ACTTGAAAAACCAGGTGAGTTTAAGCTAGATAATGGCATTGAGGTTTTAGTTGTTGAAAACCACAAATTACCAAGGGTTTCAATCACTTTAAGAATAGATAACAAGCCAATTGCTGAAGGAGATAAAGCAGGTGTTTCTAGCATTCTTGAAGCTATGTTAGGAAACGGAACTACTAACATTCCTAAAGATGAATTTAATGATGAAATTGACTTTTTAGGTGCTAATTTAGGATTTGGGTCTCAAAGCGCTTTTGCGAGCTCCCTTTCAAAATATTCTGATAGAATAATAGAATTAATGGCAGATGCAGCTATAAATCCGCTGTTAACCAAGGAAGAGTTTGAAAAAGAAAAAGAAAAGCTTATTGAGAACTTAAAATCCCAAGAGAAAAGTGTAGACGCTGTTGCAGGCAGAGTAGGTTCTGCATTGTCTTATGGTAAAAATCATCCACGCGGTGAGTTTGTAACTGAAGAAACGGTCAATAATATCGAATTTGGGGATGTTTTAGCATTCTATGAAAAATACTTCAACCCTAATAATGCATACTTAGTAATTGTAGGGGATGTTGAAATAGGTGATATTAAGCGCAAAGTAAAAGAGCATTTTGGTAAGTGGGAAAAATCAGCGGGAGTAGATATTACAATTCCAGAGCCAGCAGCAAACGCTCAGTACACACAAATTAATTTTGTAGATATGCCAAATGCTGTTCAGTCTAACATCTCATTGACCAATAATGTGGATTTTAAGATGAATGATGACGATTACCACGCCGTGTTGATTGCTAACAAAATCTTAGGTGGAGGTTTTGGTAGTTATTTAAACATGAACCTCAGAGAAAAGCATGGTTATACCTATGGGGCTCGTACAAGTATAAGTACAAGCCGTTGGAATGCATCACGATTTACAGCAGGTGCAGCAGTAAGAAATATGGTTACCGATAGTGCTGTTGTAGAAACGCTTAAAGAAATCAACAGAATTAAAACTGAGCCAGTCGATACAAAAGATTTAGAGAATGCCAAAGCCAAATATGTAGGCGATTTTATTTTAGACTTAGAAAGTCCAAGAACTATCGCTGATTATGCTTTAAACATTAAGCTGAATAACTTACCGGAAGATTTTTACTCAACCTATTTAGCAAAGATTAATGCAGTTACAAAAGAAGACGTAATGCGCGTTGCTAATAAACACTTTAAGCCAGAAAATGCACGTATCGTTGTTGTTGGTAAAGGAAGCGAAGTATTAGAAAATCTTGAAAAAACAGGAATTCCTATTAAATATTATGACGCTTACGCTAATGCTACCGAAAAACCAGTTTTTTCTAAACCATTACCAGAAGGACTAACAGCAGAAACAGTTATTAAGAATTATGTAAAAGCTGTTGGTGGTGAAGATGCTCTTAGAGCCGTTAATACAACACTTACCACATCAGAAATGACTATTCCAGGAGCACC
>JAGQZO010000028.1:24652-25648 GCA_020435515.1 Winogradskyella sp.
CAAAACTTTGATGGCGAAAATGGGTACATGGTTCAACAAGGTCAAAGAATACCTATGGACGAGAAAGATGTATCCTCTAGAAAATCAAATAAAGGATTGTTTGATGAATTATTTATGGAATCTTCAAATCTAGAGTTAGTTAGTAAAACAACTATTGATGGTACAGATGTTTACAAGATAAAAGTAACCAAAGATGATAAATCTTCTTATAGGTATTATGATGTTGAGACAGGATACTTATTGAGAACGGAGGAGACCAACGAAACTCAAGGGCAATCAATTACTACAGTAACTGATTATTCTAATTATAAAGATGTAAACGGAGTAATGATGCCTTATACCATGAAAGTCACTGCAGGACCACAGGCATTTACTTTTGAAACTACTGAAGTAAAAATAAACGAAGGTGTAACTGCTGAAGATTTCAACTAAAATCTTAAGCTATAAATAAAAAGAACCGAAGTGAAAGCTTCGGTTTTTTTATGCTTTACGTTTATGCGATAAATAGACTCCTATTAAAATTAGAACGGCTGCCAAACCTTGCATTATGCTAAAAGACTCACCATCTAAAACTCCCCAAATCAAAGCGATTATAGGCATAATATAAGTTACAGAGGATGCAAAAACTGGTGTAGAAATCTGTATAAGTTTATTGAATACTACTTTAGCTATAGCAGTACCAAAAACAGAAAGTATAGCAACAAAGCCTAATGACTGAAGCAAATGAGGGTGGTTTAATCGTTCAGCTGTGAAAAATCCAGAAAACAATAATACTATTAAAGCAGGTATTATAATAAAAATATAATTACCAGCGGCAATAGCTAAGGGTTTAACATCTTGCAAGTAACGTTTTATAATGTTAACATTTGCAGCATACATCAATGTAGAAGTAATAACAAAACCAGCATATAAATAATTTTGGTTTGGGTTAAGCTCAGACCCTTTTAAAATTAGAATTGCAGTACCAATAAATCCAACGATAACACCTAGAATTTG
>JAGQZO010000028.1:25848-25998 GCA_020435515.1 Winogradskyella sp.
AGTGATAAAACCCAACAGATAATAGAATGATACCAGTAAATATAGTTCTCATAGCGCCTAGCTGGTAAGGTGATAGTCCTAAAAGTGATTTTTTAATAAGAATAAAAGAACTTCCCCAAATAACGGAGAGAATAATGAGATAAATCCACT
>JAGQZO010000029.1 GCA_020435515.1 Winogradskyella sp.
TATTATTTTCATCGATTACAGCACATCCTGAAAAGATATTTCCCAATTTATCTGGATAAAGTGCTATAGGATGGTGTTCCCAATGGTAAAGATCTTCACTACTGGCATGTCCCCAATGCATTGGTCCCCAAACAATATCTTCTGGGTAGTATTGGTAAAATAAATGGTACTTACCATTATAATACACTAGACCATTTGGGTCGTTCATCCATTTGCTTTCAGGGGTAAAATGAAACTGAGGTCTATGGGTTTCATTGTAATAATCTTCTGGTTTTGACTGACCAAAACTTTGAAGTGATAAGAAAGTGAAAATTATAATTAAATATTTCATGTAAACTATTTGGTCAAATTTTTAATGAGCGTTAGTAACTTAAGATAAAACCTGTCTCAGTTGACTTTTTTATACCACAAGCCAATTTCGCCTTTTTTTGTAAAAAGGCAATAAATAACATTAGGTATTTTTAAACACTATTGCAAATGTTCCACAAAAATCAAAGTTTTAGAAGCAGCCATGCCATTTGGGTTACAGCCTAGTTTTCCTTCTGGTATAGCAATACCCAACTCTTGATAATGTGACACCCAACCCTCGTGAAAAGTGTTGGTTTCAGCGTTTTTAAAGGTCATGGGTTCTAAGGCAAATATTGAGTCTTGCTTAAATAATTCATAAATATACTCAGAGCAGTAGTACCCTTCGTCTTCTAAAATGTAAGTTGTGTTGTAAGGCGCTCCAAGTAATTTCTTGGCTTTGGACATGGCACCTTCTAACTGTGATTGAGTAATGTTTTTAATTCGGTATAGGTCTGCACTATAGGTTGAAGCATCATCTGGTTTTAAAAACAAGTCTAGTGGCTCTTTTACCACACCTTTGCCCAAATCTGAGTGGTAAACAAAAACGGTATCGTTTTCTACACTACAAATGCCTATATGCGTATAGTTTGTAGCTTTTTCGGTTTGAGTGACTTCGTTAATCGCTTCTGATAAGTCACTTTGTGTTGCGCTTCTAAATACAATATCTCCTGACTTTATCTTTGTAGATGTTGCACATGACATCATGAAGGCTAAAACGATAAGTCGTAATATTCTTGTAAGTATGGTATTTTTCAAACCTTTTGCTAAACTATTTGATAAAACAAATTTAGCCTAAATAAAATAAATTATCGTTCTTCTGCCATCTGTTTTACCATACTGTATAATTCATCAAGCTTAGCTTTAAGAGTTTTATTTTCCTGCTCTAAATCTTCAATTTTAGAGTTTAAAGCTTTTATGGATTGTACATACAGTGCATCATAAGTTCCATAAGCGGTTTGGTAGAAGCCTTGGTTATCTAGACTTACATTTTCTGGAAATACCTGCTGCAATTCTTGCGCTACAAAACCATATTGTTGGCCTTCTGGTCGGTTATTTCCGGTTTGGTTGTCGTTCCACTCGTAAGTTACACCACGCATTTGTAATAGCTTTTGCAAAGCTTGTTCTTCATTAAATGTTTTAATGTTTTTCTTCAATCGTCTGTCACTATTAGCTAACCAATCACCAGCTGTGGTTTTAGAAGCGTTACCGTTAACTTCCAAAATATTTGTGGTTGGAATACGCATTATACCTGTTCTGCCATTCTTTAAGATTGTAAAGGCATTGTTGTCAGTTGGTATACCAACTGCAGCATTTCCATTACCTACAACAAAAAGTCTATCATTGGCATTAATTGCTGTAGTACTTACAGGAGTATAAACCTCTTCATTAAATCCAAAAACCGTTTCGGAAAATGAATAAGCAGTAATATCATGACCAATAGCGATAGAATGTGAACCTAGGGCTTCAGTATTTGCACCCATTGCAATTGCATTGGTAGCACCAGATGCTGTTTCTGCATTAACACCAAAAGTCATTGAATAATTACCATTTGCCACTCCGTTCATAAATGCAACAGAACCCTCACCATTCGTTGCTCCGCTCCATGCCAATGAATAATCACCTGCTGCTTGACTACCTGAGAGCGCAAGTGCATAATCACCTGAAGCAA
>JAGQZO010000030.1 GCA_020435515.1 Winogradskyella sp.
ATGTTTGTATGGATATGATTATGGTCAACATTACTGGTATTGATTGTAAAGAAGGAGATGAAGTCATCATCTTTGATGGCTCACATAAAGCTTCTAGTCTAGCTGAATCTTCAGGCACCATTTCTTATGAGATCATTACCGCAATCTCTCAACGCGTAAAAAGAATTATAATCTCGGGTTAAGATTTTTTAACAAATTGTGACTTTTTTCATTATTTTAGTCTCTCACTAACATATATACTAACTATTTAAAACACTAATTATGTTAAAAGAATTTAAGGAATTTGCAATGAAGGGCAACCTTGTAGACATTGCTGTTGGTTTTGTAATGGGTGCTGCTTTTAATAAAGTGGTTGCATCATTTACTGGCGGAATTGTATCACCTCTCATAGGAATGCTATTCGATTCTGACTTTAAAGCATTACGATACAAATTAAAAGATGGAACACTAAACGACGCAGGTGAAATGGTAGGAGAAGTATGGTTAGAGTACGGAACATTTTTAACTAATGTTATTGACTTTATAATCGTTGCATTTGTAATGTTTATGGTCGTAAAAGGGGTTAACAAAATGAAGAAGAAAGAAGAGCCTGCTCCAGAAGCCCCAGCTGGTCCATCTGAAATCGATTTACTAATGGAGATTAGAGATTCATTAAAAAAATAAGTTTTAGCTTTACCGCTACACTATCTTTTACTAACCAAACCCAGACAAACAAGTCTGGGTTTTTCTTTATCAAAAAACACAAAAGTTAAATAATTAACATTATGTTTTTAAATGTTAAGAACCTTTTTTTTATTTAAATCAAGGGCTTTTTTTTATGTAATTTTACGCTGTATTTATTAAAATCATTAAAATGAAAGTAGCTGTAGTAGGTGCAACCGGCTTGGTAGGCAGTGTTATGTTAAACGTTCTAAAAGAACGAAATTTTCCAATAGATGAATTACTATTAGTAGCATCAGAACGTTCTGTTGGCAAAACCATGGAATTCAAAGGAAAGACACATGAGGTGATTAGCATTCCTACCGCAATTGAAAAGCGTCCTGATATAGCTCTTTTTTCAGCTGGTGGCAATACGTCTTTGGAGTGGGCTCCTAAATTTGCTGCTGTAGGTACTACGGTAATCGATAACTCTTCAGCATGGAGAATGGATCTGTCTAAAAAACTTGTTGTTCCTGAAATTAATGCTGGTCAACTGACCAAAGAAGACAAAATTATTGCCAATCCAAATTGTTCTACCATACAGATGGTAATGGCATTAGCCCCTCTTCACCGTGAATACAAAATAAAACGAATTGTGGTATCTACATACCAATCTGTTTCTGGCACAGGCGTAAAGGCCGTTGAACAATTAGAAAACGAAATTGCAGGCATAAAAGGCGAAATGGCTTACCACTATCCTATTCATAAAAATGCTATCCCTCATTGCGATGTTTTTGAAGAAAACGGATACACAAAAGAAGAAATGAAGTTGGTGAGAGAGACTCAAAAAATTCTTGACGATAAAAATATTGCCGTAACCGCAACTGCCGTAAGAATTCCTACTGCAGGTGGACACAGCGAAGCTGTAAATGTAGAGTTTGAAAATGATTTTGATTTAGCTGAAGTAAGACAGATTCTTAACGATACTGAAGGTGTTACCGTACAAGACAACTTAGATGTTAATGTATACCCTATGCCAATGTATGCTAATGGGAAGGATGATGTATTTGTGGGCAGAATACGAAGAGATGGTTCTCAACCAAATTCATTAAACCTATGGATTGTTAGCGACAACCTTAGGAAAGGAGCTGCCACAAACACTATTCAAATAGCAGAATATCTTGTAAAAAATAATCTCGTTTAGTCTTTTCATAGTTTTTTGGACTAACTGTAAATTTTGTATCTTTCATCTCGTTCTCTAACGAGGTGTTAGAAGACTATTAATGTTTAAAAAACATCTAACCCAATAATGTCATCTATTAGACTTCTATTGGGTCTAATACTAAAAAACCAATTATGAAAAAACTACTTCTAATTACTGCATTACTAAGTATTTTTGTTTCCTGTAAAAATGAATCTGAAAAAGTGAAAACTATTACCGTAAACTATCCTGAAACTAAAAAGGTTGATACGATAGACACCTATTTTGGTGAAGGCGTGCCTGACCCTTACCGTTGGCTAGAAGACGACAAAAGTGCTGAAACCGAGGCTTGGGTAAAATCTCAAAACCAAACCACATATGGCTATTTGGATAATATTCCTTACAGAGAAGAATTAAAGGAGCGTCTCACAAAACTATGGAATTACGAAAAAATAGGTGCCCCTTTTAAAGAAGGCGACTATACTTATTTTTATAAAAACGATGGGCTACAAAACCAGTATGTCATCTACAGATATAAAAACGATGCAGACCCAGAAACAGCTGAAGTATTTTTAGATCCAAATACCTTTAAAGAAGATGGAACTATTTCTCTGGGCGGAACAAGTTTTTCTAAAGATGGTAAAACGTTAGCCTACTCAATTTCTGAAGGTGGTAGTGACTGGAGAAAAATTCTTATAATGAATACCGAAACTAAAGAAATAATTGAAGACACTTTAGTCGACATAAAGTTTAGTGGCATGTCTTGGTATAAAAATGAAGGTTTCTATTACTCTAGCTATGATAAACCAAAGGGCAGTGAACTGTCTGCCAAAACAGACCAACACAAAGTGTATTATCACAAATTAGGCACAAAACAATCTGAAGACCAGTTAATTTATGGAGGCACTCCAGAAGAAAAACACCGATATATCTACGGTGGAGTTACAGAAGATGATCGTTATCTAATTATTACACCCAGAGTTTCTACCTCTGGAAATAAGCTTTATATAAAAGACCTTACCAAACCAAACGCTCCTTTTGTTGAAATTTTAGGTCATACAGACTCAGATTCTAACATCATAGAAAATGTAGGTTCTAAGCTCTACATTATGACCAATCTTAATGCGCCCAATCAAAAAGTGGTTACCGTAGATGCATCAGACCCAAAACCTGAAAATTGGAAAGATTTTATTCCTGAAACTGAAAATGTGCTTAGCCCATCTACAGGTGGTGGTTATTTCTTTGCAGAATATATGGTAGATGCTGTTTCAAAAGTTTTACAATACGATTACGATGGAAATCTAGTAAGAGAGGTTGAACTACCTGGTGTTGGTAGTGCTGGTGGCTTTGGTGCTAAAAAAGAAGAAAAAGAATTGTATTATTCTTTTACAAACTACGTAACTCCTGGAAGCATCTACAAATACGATATTGAAAAAGGAACCTCTGAATTATACCGAAAACCAAGCATAGATTTTAACCCAGACAACTACGAGAGCAAGCAAGTGTTTTATACCTCTAAGGATGGTACAAAAATACCAATGATAATCACTCATAAAAAAGGGATAGAACTCAACGGAAAAAATCCAACAATTCTATATGGTTATGGCGGTTTCAATATTTCCCTTACACCTAGCTTTAGTATTACGAACGCGGTTTGGATGGAACAAGGAGGTGTTTATGCTGTTGCTAATTTACGTGGTGGTGGTGAATACGGAAAAAAATGGCATGATGCAGGCACACAAATGAAAAAACAGAATGTTTTTGATGACTTTATTGCTGCGGCAGAATATTTAATTTCAGAAAAATATACCTCATCAGATTACTTGGCTATTAGAGGTGGCTCTAATGGCGGTTTGTTAGTCGGTGCAACAATGACACAAAGACCAGATTTAATGAAAGTAGCCTTACCTGCTGTTGGAGTTTTAGATATGCTCCGTTATCACACGTTTACTGCTGGTGCTGGTTGGGCTTATGATTATGGTACTGCTGAGGACAGTAAGGAAATGTTTGAGTATCTAAAAGGCTATTCTCCTGTACATAACGTAAAAGATGGCGTTGAATATCCTGCAACTTTGGTAACCACTGGAGATCACGATGATAGAGTAGTTCCCGCACACAGTTTTAAATTTGCCGCAGAGTTACAAAGTAAACAAACTGGTGACAACCCAACATTGATAAGAATTGAGACTGATGCTGGTCATGGCGCGGGCACACCTGTAAGTAAAACCATTGAGCAATATGCTGATATCTTTGGATTTACATTATACAATATGGGATTTGATGTTTTACCAAGTAAAACAAAAGAAAAAGTGAAAGGCTGATTTTTAAATTGTCATTTATCTTTTTTTTAATTAATTATAACCGATTTAATTAAAAAAGCTTAGATTTACTCCTATTTTTGTTAAAAAAGTAGGAGTTTTTCTATTTAAGTTGTTCTATAAATGCGCCACTTTTATTGCTAAATGAAAAAAAAGTACACTCTAAGACTGTTTTTTTTAACCTTGTTGTCGCTTTCATCGTGTGGAAAATCTGATGATAATACAACTCCTTTATCTATTGATACCAGTCCAGATGAAGTATTTTTAGCTCAAAATTCTCAGACAGAAATATTTATTTTTAATAACGATTCTAACATCCCTCAATCTGGCACCCTATCTATAACTCAACCATCGTTAGGTTCGGCGATAATCAATAATAATAACACGCCTGAAAATGTAAATGATGATTATTTAGTCTATACTGCAAATCCAAATACTATAGGTGATGATTCTATTCAATACACCATATGTGATACTTCTAATAATTGTTCAACTGAAAATGTTTCTTTATCAATTACATCTTTGTCTGTTGTAAATATGTTTGAAGGAGACACTCCACACGAAACGTTATCATCATACAATTTTTTCGAAGGTGATTTAAATAACCTCGAACCTACTTTTGGTGTTATACCTTATGATCTTATTACTCCATTGTTTACAGATTATGCTAAGAAAAAACGCTTTATCTGGATGCCAAATGGGGCTAAGGCAAATTATATTAATGATTATTCCCCTCTAGATTTTCCAACAGGTTGCGTTTTAATAAAAAATTTCTACTATAATAATGTACAACCCGACAATTCTACTAAACTGATAGAAACAAGGATCATGTACAAAAAAGCTGACGGTTGGGATTTTGCTAACTATGTTTGGAACGAAGAACAAACCGAAGCCTTTTTTACAAATCAAGGAAGTACTGTAAATTTAAGCTGGTTAGAAGGTGGTGCCCTAAAAACCACAGACTATAGAGTTCCTTCTAGAGCTGAGTGTTTTACTTGCCACAATAGTTCTGACAGTCCAACTCCTATTGGTTTAAAACCACAAAATATTAACAAGGATTATAATTTCGATGGAGGAATCATGAATCAACTGCTTAAACTCAATCAAGTTGGTTATTTAGATTCAGACATACCTAATTCCATAAATACTGTTGTTGCTTGGGATGATGAATCCCAATCTTTAAATGATAGGGTGAGATCTTATCTGGATATCAATTGTGCCCACTGTCACTCAGATGGTGGTCATTGTAACTACAGGCCTATGAGGTTTGAGTTTAATTTAACTGAAAACCCAGAAAACATTGGTGTCTGTGTAGTACCCGAAACCCAATTCATACCAAATTCTTATATTGTAAAACCCAATGATATAGACTTATCTATTCTTTATTACAGATTAAGTACTGAGGACGAATCATTTAGAATGCCTTTATTGGGCAGAACTATTAACCATAGAGAAGGAATTGATCTCGTAGAAGAATGGATCAATTCTCTTAACAACTGCAATTAATACCATTAAAACATGAAAAAAATTACCTTATTTCTAATAGCTGTTGTCTTTACCTATTTTATAGGAAATGCACAGTATGTTTTTAGCCCTATTGATGGGCCCATAAATGTAGCCGAGGGGTCTCCGGTAACCTATAACCTTAATGACATTACCAACACGGCTGGTGTCACTGCGCCGTCTTCAGGATCGTACAGCTCTTTTAGGGTTTCTGTTGATTGGTCCAACGGTTCGGGTGTGCCATGGTCAATCGAGGCAGACTTGACCGTCATTACAAGTTCGGGTTCTATTAATATTGATCCACCAACTTCTGGTGGTGCAAATTCAACTAGCGATACAACTATAATATTTGAGGGCGATTTACCAAACCTTTACAATCCAACTACTGACGCTTACATTGATATGGTGTTTAATCAAAGTTATGGTGGTTCTAATGCCAATTGGTCTAATATTATTGTTACGCTATACGAGGCACCTTCTTGCCCAAATCCAACAAACCCGAATGCGATCAATATTATGGCAACTTCAGCTGATCTACAGTGGACCGAGGCGGGATCGTCAACCTTATGGAACATTGAGTGGGGCGCAACAGGTTTTGTATTAGGGTCGGGCAACACTGTTTCTAACCTTAATACTACCTCTTACAACTTGTCTGGTTTATCTCAGGGTACTTCTTATGATTTTTACGTACAGGCCAACTGCGGTAATGGCGATTTTTCAAATTTTGTTGGTCCAGTAACCTTTACAACTCTTATACCATCTAGAATAAATTTTTCACAACAACCTATCACCGTTAACGGATATGATTTGGCTGTAGTTGACATGAATGGGGATTTTTTAGATGATATTGTTGGTGTTTCTTCTACAAATGTTAACATTCAAGAGCAAAATACTGATGGCTCATTTACAAACATAAATATCACAACACCTAATGCTGACTATTTACCTGGTTGGAGTATGGCAGCGGCTGACTTTGATGCAAATGGAAAAACAGACTTACTTTATGGTGCCGGAAGTGGTGTAACTTTTATGCAGGCAAGTAACGATGGTAGCAGTTTTACTGAGCAATCTACCTCTCAATACGTTTTTTCTCAACGTTCAAACTTTGTAGATATTAACAATGATGGTAATCTTGATGCGTTCGTATGCCATGATGTGGAGCCAAACGTTTACTTTATCAATGACGGCACTGGTAATTTTACTTTTTATCAATCTGACGTAACTGCTGGTGCGCCTTACTCACTCGGTAATTATCCTTCTGGTGGTGATTATGGTTCTATATGGATAGATTACAATAATGATAGAAATATCGATTTATTCATTGCTAAATGTGGTGGTGCTGTTGAGCGAAGAACAAATATGATGATTACAAATAACGGAGATGGCACATATACTGAAAATGCTGCTGCTATAGGATTAGCTGACCCAATGCAAACTTGGTCTTCTGCATGGGGAGATTTTGACAATGATGGGGATATGGATGTTTTTGTGGGTGCAAGCTCTGGATCCCATAAATTAATGGAAAATAGTGGCTTTTCTGATGATGGAAATCCTAACAACGATTATGTATTTACCGATGTTACTGCTGGTGCTGGTATTAATGCACCTACTGGGTGGGAAAGTTCCGCTTTTGATATTGATAATGACGGTAATCTAGATATTATTAGTAACGGCTCTATTATGTATGGTAAAGGAGATATGACTTTTGAAGATGCAGATGACAATCAAATCAACTATAAAAACGGTAGCTTTGGGGATTTAAATAATGATGGGTTTATTGACGCCTACTATAATGGAGTTAGATATTATAATCTGGGTAATAGTAACAACTGGGTTAAGATAAGCACAGTCGGTATGGCACATGTTACACCAAATTATAGTAACAGAAACGGCATAGGTGCTCGTGTTGAGTTGGTCACTCCTTCTGGCACACAAATTAGAGATGTAAGAAGTGGTGAGGGCTTTGAGTTTATGAGTTCTCTTAATACTCACTTCGGTATTGGCTCAGACACCTCAATTATTGAAATTAGAGTTTACTGGCCATCGGGTATGGTAGATGTTTTTGAAAACCCAAGTATTAATACCAGTCACGTCCTAGTTGAAGGTTCGGCTCCTTTGAGCATTGAGGATGAAACTTTTTCAGACATCTCCATTTATCCTAACCCTGTAGATAATGTTTTAAAGATAAAGACATCAGCACTTTTAACAGAAAAAATTGCTACGGTATTTGATCTTACTGGAAAACGTGTTTTTAATCAAAAAATTAACGCCAACGAACTTAATGTATCTAGTCTTCAGACTGGTGTTTATTTCTTGAGAATTGAATCTGAAGGTAGAAGTATAAGACGAAAGTTTATAAAAAAATAAAGTCATTTTTTAAATAGATAAAAGCCGCTTGAATATCAAGCGGCTTTTTTATGGTATTTTTGCAATATGCTTCAAGTTAAAAATCTCCAATTTGGCTATAACAAAAATCATGTCCTAGATAAGGTGAATTTCACCGTTAATCCTGGGGAAAATATTGCTATTATAGGGGAAAGTGGATCTGGTAAAAGTACCCTTCTAAAGCTTATTTTTGGTGAATACGACTTAGGGCACGGGCAGATATTATGGAAGGACACTGAAATTCTTGGTCCAAAATATAATTTGGTGGTAGGTTATGATTTTATGAAATATGTCGCTCAAGAATTCGATTTGATGCCCTATACCACGGTTGAAGATAATATTGGCAAACACCTATCTCGCTTTTACCCTGAAGAAAAAGAAAAGCGCACTCAAGAGCTTATAAGAATTGTGGAATTAAGTGATTTTGCTAAAACAAAAGTCAAGAATTTAAGTGGTGGCCAAAAACAGCGTGTTGCTATTGCCAGAGCTTTAGCCAAAGAGCCTGAAATATTACTCTTAGATGAGCCTTTTAGTCATATTGATAATTTTAAGAAACAATCGCTTCGCAGAAACGTCTTTAGCTACCTAAAGGCAAATAATATTTCTTGCATTGTAGCCACCCACGATAAAAATGATGTTCTTGGTTTTGCAGATGAGATGTTGGTGCTACACAAAAAAACTATTATTGCTAAAGACACGCCTCAGAATCTTTATAAAAACCCAAAGCTACCCATAGTCGCTTCTTTTTTTGAAGAGTTTAATGTTATTGATTCTCAGATTATTTATGCTCATCAGATAAAAGTTGTTAACCATTCAGGCTTAAAAGCCATTGTTAAACAATCATATTTTAACGGTGATTCTTGGCTAATAGAAGCCTTATTTAATGAGCAGTCTATATTTATTTCTCACAATAGCTCATTAGCTAAAGGAGAGAAGGTTTATTTCACCTTTTAAAATAAGCTATTTATCAAACTGCTTTAACAAAGCGGGCAAATAAAATATATCTGTAACCAACGCTATTGCAACAGTTACCGCACACAAAATCCCAAAATCACTTACAGATGGTGTAGCACTAGAGGCAATAATTAAAAAGCCTCCTACAAGTGCAATGGTTGTAGAGATTAAAGCGCTACCTGTATAATGCATAGCCCCATCTATACGCTCTTTTGGAGATCCAGAAATTGTTTTACTACGTCGGTATTTATAGATTAAATGTATGGTGTCATCCATGGCTATACCAAGCATTATTGGTGTAATCATAGCCGTAGATACATCTAGGGGAATATCTAATAAACTCATAGCTATAGCCAAAATAGCTAAGGGTAAAATATTAGGAATTAAAACTAAAAGCGTTGTTTTTACGCTTCTTATAAATACCAATAAGCATATAAATGCCACAAAAAACGCTGCAAAAAATGATTTAAACTGAGTTTCTAGGATAAACTTGTTTAACTGTGCAAATACAACAGCAAAGCCATTTATTTTTAGGTTAAAATCGTTTGTTTTAAAACTCGTTTTAAAATCTTGCTCTATATCAACGAGTATTTTTTCTAGTTCTGAAGTTGTCATTTCGGGTAAACTAAGTGTTATACCTGCTGTAGAAAAGTCTTCGGAAAATAATTTAAAGAAGCTATTGTCATTAGTGTCTACACTTGATAGTGTGGCCTTTATTTTGCTCTCAGACACATTACTTTGAAATAATACAGGCGAACGTTTTTCTAAAAATGATTTAATATTTACAATCGAAACTGGCGCTATAATAAGCGGATTTTCTTCAAGCTTATTCTGAAAATCTTCTAGCTGTTCCAAAGCGTCTCTACTTAAAATTGGTTCACCGTTCTTAGTAGAAACATTTAACTGTAATCTTGAGCTGCCTTTTAGTTGGCTTTCAACAATCCTTAAATCTTGTTTTGCCTTTCCTTCTGCTAGCAAATCTAGCGACCTTGTATCTATTTTAACCTTAGTTACAGCATATAAACCCAACACCAATAGAGTTGTAAAACTTACAATAATTGTACGCTTATATTGTGATGTAAATGTGTTTATCCAATTTATAAATTTCGTCTGATTAATTGATTTTAATGCTAAAACTGGTTTTGCTTTTTCAAAATTTAGCGACATAAAGCTAAACCCAATTATTGTAATAACATAAACTAGCAAAAAGCTCAATAACAAGCCTACACAAGTCAAAACTCCCATGTTTTTAAATGCTGGTAACGGAGATAAAAACAGCGCAAAATAGCCAACAAAAGTCGTTAATGTAGTGTAAAAACATGGTGTTAAACTCTTTCTTACTGCTATAGAAATTAGACCTACTTTATCTTTAATATTGTTAGAAACACCTTCTTTGTGATAAATGTTTATGATATGTACAGCATCACTAACACTATAAACCATAAGAATGGTTGGTATGAGCATTGAGATCATATTTAAAGCAAAACCCATTGAGGCAATAATACCAAATAGTAAACCTACTGGTATAGCAACAGATAACAAAGACACTAAAAGATAGCGTTTGCTTGGTAGTAAGAATAATAGTAAAATGGTAATAACCAAGACGGTTAAAACACCAAAAAGTAGACTTTCCTTGTAAATACCCTTGCTATAGGCCTCGTTTAATACAGGTGGACCTGTGAGGTGATAATCTGAAAAATGATGTTCTACAGCAGATGTTATTTCGCCCAATATTGCTTTACGCTGGGTTTCTATTGTAGGTGTTGGATTGAGCTGTACATAGAAAAATAAATTTTTATAATCTTCTGAAACCAATTGCGACGTTACATTAGGCAATTTAGAAAATAAATTTTTTAAGCCTTTCTCGCTTCGCTGACTATTATAAAGTTCTAAAAATTGAATGTTACCATTGGCATAAAGTGGATACTTTGCCTTAGCCAAACTAAAAGAAGTCTTTACGTAAGGTAATCGCTCAATATCCTTGGTGAGCGCCTTTAATTTGCTATTGGCCTCTTCAGACAGTGCATTATCTACAGGAAACATAGCTACATAAATTTCATCCGAACCAAATTTCTCTTGAAAATCTATATATGCCTGATAGCTCGGATCGTCCTCTAAAAACCAAATTGTAAGAGAATTATCAATTTTAAGTTTATCAATTGTTTGATAACCCGCTAGAGCCATTAACACAGCAAGAAGTACAAGTATTGCTACTCTAAATTTAATTAGAGCTTTAACAACGATTTTTAGTTTAGCCATCAATCAAAAAGAGATCCAAATCAAAAGGTTTATCATATTACTTTTACGATTGTAAAGGTACTGCTTCTAAAACTAATTGTATCATCTTTGGTCTTTCCTAACAATAATTTAGCAATAGGTGATTGGGGAGAAATGGCATAAAATGAAACTTCTTTATTGTTTATTTCACCCACGCTTACACTTATGAAATAATTGAATTGAGATGTGTAGACAATACTTCCTAGAGCTATGATTTTATGCTTTGAATTGTGGTCTATTCTCTTAAGCAATTTTTGATTTTTTTGAATTTCAGCAAGTTGTTGTCCTACTTTTTCGCGTTCAATTTGAATCATAGCGCGTCCTGTTTCATGCTTATCTCCCGCACTACTCTTCGTTTCAGACTGTAATGCACTCTCAAGGTCTAAAATGCTTTTTTGAACAAAAGTTAAGCGCTTTTGTAATATTTCACTGCATATGCTGTAAAGTTGCTCTTTTAATTTCACTCTATTAAATCTGCTAGATCCTTTCCAATAAAACTACCGATAGCAACACCCATGCCGCCTAATCTTACTCCACAATAAACGTTGTTACTAAGCTGCTTTACAATTGCCTTTTTTTGTTTGCCTACACCCATTATGCCAGACCATCTGTAGTCTATTTCAAAATTTATATTGGGAATAATCGTTGTTCTTAAAAGAGATTCTAAAGTGTTTTGAACAAGCTCAGTTTGTCCAAACTCTTCGGTCTCTTCTGCTTTGAAATCTAGATGTCGTCCACCACCAAATAGAATTCTATTATCTATATTTCTAAAATAATAATAACCTCTATCTAAATGAAACGTTCCTTTGATGTGTAGATTATTTATGGGCCTAGTAATTAAAACTTGAGCTCTTGCTGGTTTTACTGGTTCATTAATCAACCTAGAAGCAAATCCATTGGTAGCTATTAAAAGCTTGGCTGTAGAAAACTCGCCCACATTTGTTTTGACTTTTACTGAATTCCCATCTTCTAAAAAGGATTCTACTGTACAGCTATTAATAATTTTAACACCCAAGCTCAAGATCCTTAGGAGGAGTGCTTCCATCATTTTTCCTGTGTCTATTTGTCCTTCAAACTTATTAAAACTGTATTTCGGTTGAATGTTTTTAAAGCCGAGACTGTTTACTTTAAAATTAAAGACATCATCCTTGAAAATTGGCTTTAAAAGCTTATTAATATAATGCTGCTTTTCATGACATAAATTGTAAAGCATTCCGTCCTCTTTTGTGAACAGTTCAAATCCGCCAAGATTTTGATAGCCTATAACTTTATCCCCAAAAGCTTCACGAAGTAATCCTAAGCCATTTATCCGTTTGGCAATAAGGTCTAACACTTCTTCTTCGGTATGTGTGTTTAAATCGTCAATAATTTCACTGAGACTTCCAAAACAAGCAAAACCTGCATTTTTTGTGCTTGCCCCTTGCGGTAATACTCCTTTTTCTAATATTACGATTTTTGAATTCGGAAACCGTTTTTTTAAGCTTATTGCTGTATTAAGACCAACTATTCCACTGCCTACGATAGTGAAGTCTACATCTGAAAACCAAGTTTTTATTTCCCAATATGACAAATTCATAGCAAAAAAAAACTCCTCATTAAAGGAGCTTTGTATTATATTGTTTAGTATTATTCAACCACAATCTTCTTAGTTACCTTAGATGGTCCATCAGAAATATTTAATAGATAAACGCCTGATTGTACGGTATTTAATCGAATCTCTTCATTAAATCTATTAGTACTAGTATAGGTTTTATTAAAAATAGCTCTACCTCTAATATCAAATACTTCAATCTTTATGCCCTCACCAGATCTTGAATTAAAACTAATAGTAAAAGTACCGTTATTTGGAATTGGATAAATGCTAAGATCATCTAATTCGAATTCGTTGATTGATAGTGGATCAGTAATAGAAAACGTGTTTGAAACCGCATAAAAGATGTTATCGGCTGCTTCAACAAGAACCCTTGCGTTAGGTGTGTTTGCAATATTAGGAACTGTAATTGTAGCTGTACCTGTATTTGGAACTCCAGAAGCTAGAGTTGTAAATGATAATCCACCATTAGTAGTAAATAAAATATTTACTGTTTGACAGTTAATTGGCACCACGCTTGTTTGTCCAACCTCCCAGGTTACGTCTTGAGTTGAAGCTGCTGGCCATGATGAAATATTATCAACCGTAAAAGGTGTTGAAAAATTCTGAACGGTTACTGTCATTTCATCAGAGTCTGTTGCAGATCCACCAGCCTCATTGTCTCTAACTGTTAAAGAAAAATTCATTGTTCTTCCCACCGAAGGTACTACTTCCCATGTGCTAGCTAAAGAACCAGAGAAAACAGTGCTTAGTGATGGCATATATCTGTTAGGTGACATAGATGGGCCTAATGATCTAAACAAAGGGCCTACGGTATTAGTGGACTGTGGCGGCATTGTAGCCGGTGTTGCATCTACTTGCTCCCAACAATAGGTTAATCCAGAAGCTGTATCAACATCGGTTGCGGAACCTCTCAGAACAAATGCTGTAAATAGTGGAATAGTGTAATCGGTACCAGCGTTGGCTATTGGAGCCGTATTGTTTGTTGCGCTACTAGCAAAGCAAGTGCTACTTGGTCCAAACAATATATTCGCCCACATTTCTTTAATATTTTCCCCATGAAAATAATCATCGCTATTGTTTTGAACATTAGGCGCACATATGCCTGCATACCCCATAATAGTAGATGCACTTCCTGGCTCTACAGAAACACTAGACCTCTGACAATTATTGTTTTGAGTATGATTGCCCCCAAATTGGTGTCCCATTTCGTGGGCTACATAATCTACATCAAAGGCATCACCAACTGGAGTGGGCAAGCCCGTTACGCCTCCTGCTTTGTTTATAGTACATGGTGAGCGTAGTTGAGCAATTCCTCCTCCTCCTGTACTAAAAACATGGCCTATGTCATAATTAGCAGGACCAATGAGGTTATCGCAAGTTATTTGGTTTTGTCCAAGCATTGCTACGCCACTATTATTAGTGTATGGATCAGGACTTACTACTGTATCCTCTAAAAAGATAACATTCTGGTTATTAGCCACTATAACCATAGTTAACCCTAAATCTCTTTCATAAACACCATTTACTCTATTCATGGTTACATTCATTGCTGCCAATACACTAGCCACTGTACCACCATGAAACTGCCCATACTCGGCGGTACACGCTAAAGCCAATCGGTACGTTCTTAATATGCCGTCGTTAGCATTCTTAAGTCTTACTAAATCTTTATTAGATATTTTAAAATCAGCAGGGTAATATTCTGTTTCACAAACAAAACTCTCTCTTGGTCCATCTTCATTAGAGTTTATAAAAGCTATATATGTTTTTAAGTCTTCAGTATAAGGCTCAATAAAAACGGTTTTTTCATTGGAAAGTACCATGCCGCTAAAGCCTTTTTGAGGAGAGATACTAAATCTCATTATTGCCGCCGGATTATCAATTCCTTTTCCAACAAATGATCTTATTTCAGGAAAACGCATTTGTAACTCATACTCCATTACCGAAGCTTCTTGTACCAAATAAGACTCAGGTTTTCCTTGATGATTCGGGAACTGTAGAATTACGCCTTGATCTTTAGCAGAAAACTGGCGCTGTGGTACATTATCCAACTTTTGCTTTAGAGATTCAATGTTAATATTTATTAACGTCGAATATTTTGGTTTAGACTTATAAAAAGTCACATCTTCTTTTTCAATTTGACCCTTATGTATTGACCAAGTGTTTTCATTTTTCTGTGCGTTTCCTAACGACATAAAAAATAAAATCAATAAAAGGTTTAAAAAAGATTTTTGGTAATTCTTTTTCATGATAAAGCAATTTTAATTTTTATAACAAAGGTATTGGTTATCTGAATACTTTACAAAAAAAAGCCTGTTTCTTTAGTGTATTCATAAATAAACCTTGGGGTTTTAAAATTCCCCAAACATTTTATGAAAACTCTGAGTACAAAAAAAGCGACCTAGGCCGCTTTCTATTAATCTTCTTCTTCTTTAATTTTAAAATCCTCCATAAATTTAGTGGTATAGTTACCCGCTAAATAATCTGGATGCTCCATTAATTGTCTATGGAAAGGGATTGTGGTTTTTATACCCTCTATAACAAACTCGTCTAGAGCTCTTTTCATTTTATTAATTGCTTCTTCTCTAGTTTGTGCTGTTGTAATCAACTTAGCGATCATAGAATCATAGTTTGGCGGAATGCTATAACCAGCATAAACGTGGGTGTCTAATCTTACTCCATGACCTCCTGGTGCGTGAAGCGTAGTTATTTTACCCGGTGAAGGTCTAAAATCATTAAAAGGGTCTTCTGCATTTATTCTACATTCAATGGAGTGTAGATTAGGTGTATAGTTTTTACCAGAAATAGGTACACCTGCAGCTACAAGTATTTGCTCCCTGATTAAGTCAAAATCTATTACCTGCTCTGTTATTGGGTGTTCTACCTGAATACGCGTATTCATTTCCATAAAGTAGAAATTTCTATGCTTGTCTACTAAAAACTCTACCGTTCCCGCTCCTTCGTATTTAATAAATTCTGCGGCTTTAACAGCGGCTCTCCCCATTTTTGCTCGGAGTTTATCTGTCATAAAAGGAGAAGGTACCTCTTCGGTTAGTTTTTGATGTCTTCTTTGTACAGAACAATCCCTTTCGGATAGATGACATGCTTTACCTCTGGAATCTCCTACAATTTGAATTTCGATATGCCTTGGCTCTTCTATTAGCTTTTCCATATACATATCGTTATTACCAAAGGCTGCTTTAGATTCTTGTCTTGCAGAATCCCAAGCGGCTTTAAGATCTTCTTTTTTCCAAACTGCTCGCATTCCTTTACCACCACCTCCGGCTGTTGCTTTTAACATTACCGGATAACCAATTTTTTCGGCAATCATAACGCACTCTTCGTAATCTGCTATAATACCTTCGCTACCAGGTACGCATGGCACACCCGCTGCTTTCATTGTTGCCTTTGCGGTTGCTTTGTCACCCATTTTGGCGATCATCTCTTCAGAAGCGCCTATGAACTTTATACCGTGTTCTTCACATATTTTGGAGAACTTGGCATTTTCTGATAGAAAACCATATCCTGGATGGATAGCGTCTGCATTTGTAATCTCTGCTGCTGCTATTATATTAGAAATCTTTAGATAAGATTCGCTACTAGGTGGTGGCCCAATACATACGGCTTCATCAGCAAATTTAACATGAAGACTGTCTGCATCTGCGGTAGAATAAACTGCAACTGTTTTAACACCCATTTCTTTGCAGGTTCTAATAACACGAAGCGCTATTTCTCCTCTATTTGCAATAAGTATCTTTTTGAACATAACTTTTCGTTTAAAAATTCAATTTCCAAGCACCAAATTCCAAATAAATTGGTTTGGGATTAGTGGATTGGAATTTTCAATTGTTATGATGGATCAACCAAAAATAACGGTTGGTCAAATTCTACTGGAGATGAGTCATCTACTAGAACTTTTATAATCTTACCTGAAACTTCAGACTCTATCTCATTAAATAGTTTCATGGCTTCGATAACACAAAGAACATCACCTTCTTTTATTTCAGTTCCAACCTCAACAAAAACCGGTTTGTCAGGGGCGGGCTTACGATAAAAGGTTCCTATAATTGGAGATTTAACTGTAATATATTTAGAATTGTCAGTTGTTGGAGCTGATGCGGCTGACATTTCTGGTGCGGCAGTTACAGGTGATGGTGCTTGTTGTTGAACAACTGGCGCTGCTGCTTGAACAGGTACTTGCTGTACATAAGTCATCTCGTTATCTGAGCCGGTTTTAATTGTTATTTTAACATCATCCATTTCCAACTTAACCTCACTTGCTCCAGATTTAGCAACAAATTTAATTAAGTTCTGAATTTCTTTTAAATCCATAATATTAGATAGTTTTTTGTTCGTTAGTTTTTAGTTTGGGTTGTATGCCCATTTGTAATAGATTGAACCCCATGTAAATCCACCGCCAAAAGCTGCAAATATTAAATTATCACCTTTTTTTAGCTGAGATTCATAATCATTTAGTAATAATGGTAAAGTAGCAGAGGTGGTGTTTCCATACCTTTGAATATTCATCATTACTTTCTCGTCTTCCAAATTTATGCGTTGAGCTGTTGCGTCTATAATTCTCTTATTAGCTTGATGTGCAACCAGCCAAGCAATATCTTCATTTGTTAAATTATTTCTTTTTAAAATGCGCTCTGCAACATCTGCCATGTTGAATACAGCATTTTTAAATACCGTTTTTCCATCTTGAAAGACATAGTGTTTTCCTTCATCAAAAGCTTCTTGTGTAATTGGGTAAGATGATCCTCCGTAAGTTGCTTGTAAAAACTCGCGGCCTTCACCATTGCTTCTCAATAGTTCATCTTGTAATCCCAAACCTTCTTCATTAGGTTCAAATAACACAGCACCTGCGCCATCACCAAAAATGATACAAGTTGCCCTGTCTTTATAATTAATGAAAGATGAGTTTTTATCGGCTCCTATGAGGAGTATTTTTTTATAACGCCCAGATTCTATATATGCTGCCGCAGTAGACATCCCGAAAAGAAAGCTCGAGCATGCCGCTTCTAAATCGTAAGAAAATGCATTTACAGCACCTATTTTAGTAGCGGTATAAGCTGCGGTTGAAGCAGCCTTCATATCTGGAGTTGCTGTAGAAACAATAACCAAATCTATTTCCTTGGGATCTAATCCTGTCTTTTGGATTAAATCTTCTGCTGCTTTTATTGCTAAAAATGATGTTCCCTTGCCTTCTTCTTTAAGAATTCTTCGTTCCTTTATACCTGTTCGTGTAGTAATCCATTCGTCATTAGTATCTACCATGGTTTCTAAAATCTTATTAGAAAGCACGTAGTCTGGTAGATAACCTCCTACAGCTGTTATTGCCGCTGTGATTTTACTCATTATTAGCTTTTAGATTAATTAAAAGTATTGAAAAATGACAAAAACGAACAGTTTTTATTCGGTTTTTAGCATTTTTTGGCAAATAATTATGCAAATTAAGTGGTTTTTCACTTATTCAGAAAATTTAAATAAAAAAAACGCCCACAAGTGAGCGTTTTATTGTATGCGCGCATAATAATTATGCTAAGTTTTCTTCTACAGTAGAATTGTCAATTAATACTTGTCCTCTGTAGTATAATTTTCCTTCGTGCCAGTGTGCTCTATGATATAAGTGTGGCTCACCAGTTGTTGGGCAAGTAGCTATTTGAGGTACAGAAGCTTTATAATGTGTTCTTCTTTTGTCTCTTCTTGTTTTAGATATTTTACGTTTTGGATGTGCCATTTTAAATGTTATTTATCCGTTAATAGTTTTTTTAAATTATTCCAGCGAGGGTCTATATCCTCTGATGTTTTATCTTTTGTTCCCTCTTTTGGGCTTAATTCTTCTAATTTTGAAAGTATTTCTGACTTTAATGTGCCATCTTCTATACCTGGATGCACTCGCTTTGCCGGTACTGCTAGAACAATGAGCTCATAAATATATTGAGCTACATTAATTTCATAGTCCCCATGAGGTATAATCAAGATATCTTCATTCTCGTCATTGTACTCTGCGCCGAACTTAACAACAAGCTTAAATTCATCTTTAATGTCTTGATTATAGGGTTCGTTTGTAAGATCACAATTTACATTAACAAAGCCTTTAGCGTCAAAAAACAATTCTAACAATGTTGATTTTTTAATGAGTTTTAAATCAATTTTTACATCAACATCATTAAACTCTTCAAATTCAAAATTTTTAAAGAACGTATTGTTTATTATATAATCAAAACTGTGCTCTCCTTCTTTTAATCCAACAAATTGAATTTTATAATCTTTTAATGTCTTCATTACCGCACTCATTTTGAGCCTGCAAATATATAAATTTTTGCTTATTTAAAGCCTAGATATGAACAAATTTTGTTAATATCTATTTTGAGGCTTTTTTAAGCGGATTTTTTGAGTAGTAATTGAATTCTTCTCTCTTTTTAAAAATTTTGATAGCGGTATATATTGCTTGTACAAAAGAGTTCTCATCAGCCTTACCCTTTCCTGCAATCTCATATGCCGTACCATGATCTGGAGAAGTTCTTACTTTATTAAGTCCTGCAGTATAGTTTACGCCGCCACCAAAAGCAATAGTCTTGAAAGGGATTAGTCCTTGATCATGATATGATGCAATGACAGCGTCAAAGCTTTTATAATTATTTGAGCCAAAAAAGCTATCGGCCGAATATGGGCCATATACCAACGTTCCTTCCTCTCTTATCTTTTCTAAAGTTGGCCTTAAAACAATGTCATCTTCTTTTCCTATAACACCATTATCACCCGCATGAGGGTTAATAGCCAACACAGCTATTCTGGGTTTGCTAATTCCGAAATCTTGCTGAAGGGATTTTGTAACTATTGCTATTTTTTCTCTTATTAAGCCTTCGTTGATTTGGTTAGCGGCATCTTTAAGCGGCACATGATCTGTAAGTAGTCCTACCCGTAAGCTACCCGCCACCATAAACATTAAACTTTTGCCATTAAGCGCTTTTGCTAAATAATCTGTGTGTCCAGGAAAATTAAACTTTTCTGATTGAATGCTGTGCTTGTTAATAGGAGCGGTGACCAAAACATCAATTAACCCTTTTTTTAGTGCATTTGTTGCGGCTTCCAATGATTTTATAGCGTATTCACCTATTTTTTTGTCTTCTTTGCCAAACTCAACCTTAACAGACTCTTTCCAAACATCTACAACATTTACTTTGCCGTGAACTACTTTTTCCGGGCTATCAATGTTGAAAAAATTTATCTTGCTATCGAAATGATTTTTAAAAAACTGCATTGTTTTTCCAGAAGCAAATATTACAGGAGTGCTCAACTCTAAAGATCTATTATCTTCATAAGCCTTGATTATAATTTCTGGCCCTATACCGTTGAGGTCTCCTACTGAAATACCAACAACAACTTTTTCTTCTTTCTTCATGCTTCAATTATCCTATTTTTTTATTAAAACGAGTAAAGGTATCGATTGTGTGATTAACTTTGTAAATGCAAATTTAATCAAATAAAGCTGATACTATGTTTACTGGTATAATAGAAGATTTAGGAACTATCAAAAATCTCAAAAATGAAGAAGGAAACCTTCATATAACTGTCAACACCTCTATTACCTCTCAGCTTAAAATAGATCAGAGCGTCGCTCATAATGGCGTTTGCTTGACTGTGGTTTCAATTGACTCAGACAACTATGTTGTAACAGCAATTAAGGAAACTTTGGATAAGACCAATTTAGGAAAATTAAATGTTGGAGACCTTGTAAATATAGAACGCGCCATGAAATTAGGGGATCGTTTAGATGGCCATATCGTACAAGGCCACGTTGATCAAATCGCTAAATGTATTTCAATAATCGAAGAAAGGGGTAGTTGGGTTTTTACATTTCAATATGATGTCGCGCTTGGCAACATTACCATAGAAAAAGGTTCTATTACAGTAAATGGGGTAAGCCTTACAGTTGTTGATTCTAAAATAAATGAATTTTCGGTTGCCATTATTCCCTACACCTATGAACACACTACATTTAATAAACTTAAAGTAGGCGACACCGTAAATTTAGAGTTTGATGTAATAGGGAAATATGTGAAACGTCTTAATGACTCAAAAAACTAGGCTGCTTTCTTCGAAATTTTATACGCTTTGTAGATTCCAAAGCTTAATGCTATACCTAATAAAAGCACTGCGCCACCGTCGATTGGGAGACCTGGAGGAGGAGGAGGCATAGGTGGTGGAGGCGTGGCTCCTTGTGCCACTGAGGCAAAACCCATGGATAAAAATAAGATTAGGACAACTACCTTTTTATTCTTCATATTATCAATTAAGGGTGCGTAAATGTATGAAAAAAACCAATCTAACAAAATAATTTCAATTAAAAAACGTCTTTAAACGGTAAATATTATCGACGAAATGCTTAAAATGTGCTAAAATTAGGGAAGATACGCACAAATTTAATTAACATTTAACGCAAATATAATATTAATTCCTATTCATTGAAAGCCTTAACAAACGAAAATGAAATAAATATTGTCTCAAAACAAAAAAGCCCTTCTAAATTTAGAAGGGCTTTTTGTGGTCCCACCTGGGCTCGAACCAGGGACTTTCTGATTATGAGTCAGATACTCTAACCAACTGAGTTATAGGACCTATTGGTGTTGTCCAATTGTTTTCTCTTTAAAAAGAGTTTGCAATATTACTATATATTTTAAAACTCTACAAGAATTTTAATCTCTAATGTCTTGGCATAGCTCAATCAATACACTATTTGAAGATTTTGGATGCAAAAAGGCGATCATTTTATTATCCGCACCTTTTTTGGGAACTTTGTGAATCATTTCAAACCCGTGCCCTGTTAATCTTTTTATTTCTTCTTCAATATTGTCTACGGCAAAAGCAATATGATGAATGCCCTCGCCTTTTTTTTCAATAAATTTAGCTATCGGACTATTTTCGTGAGTAGCTTGTAGTAATTCTATTTTGTTTGGCCCACATTTAAAAAATGAAGTTTTTACCCCTTCACTTTCTACTTCTTCTATTTTGTAGTGAGCCTTGTCAAATAATGCTTTAAACAATTCATTTGACTTTTCAATGTCTTTAACCGCTATGCCTATATGTTCAATTTTTTTCATTCTTTAATTTAATCTTTTTGCCAAAGAAATGAATTCCTTTAATGGAAAACTATGATTTTTGTTATATAAAAATACCATAATCTTTAAATATGCTCTACTTTTGCGCTATGGAAAGTAATAGACAAAAGAAAATAGCTGGTATTTTACAACAAGATTTAGCAGAGATATTGCAGCGAGCGGCTTCTTCTGGTGGGCTAAAAGGCGTCATTATTTCTGTTTCTAAAGTTAATGTTACTGTAGACTTGTCCATTGCTAAGGTTTATCTCAGTATATTTCCAAATAAAGAGGCTAAAGAACTATTGGATGGTATAAGATCTAACAAACCTTTAATAAGGCACGAATTGTCTCAGCGTACACGCCACCAATTAAGACGTATGCCGCAATTAGAGTTTTTTATTGATGACTCTTTAGAATATATCGACGGTATAGAACGTTCTCTAAAGGGCGAAGAGAACCCTCTTGATAATATCGACCTATTGGATAAGCGCAAAAAATCTTAAGTGAATTTTCCGTTATATATAGCGAAACGTTATTTGCTTTCGAAAAGCAGTAGCAATGCTATAAACATTATGACCTTAATTGCTTCTGGTGGTGTTATAATTGCGTCAGCAGCACTATTTATTGTTCTATCTGTATTTGCGGGTTTAAAGGATTATAGTCTTCAGTTTTCATCTTTTGTTGATCCTGATTTAAAGTTACTTCCCTCAGAGGGTAAATCATTTATATTTTCTGAAGAAGACAGAAATAGCTTAATGAATATACAAGATATTGCTTCTTTTTCCGAAGTGATAGAAGAGCGTGTAATCATAAAGTCTGAAAACAAAAACCTGCTTGCCACACTAAAAGGTGTTGATTCTAATTTTCTCAATGTAACACACATAGATTCCATGATTACCAAGGGCTATTGGTTTGCGCCAAATAGCAACGAAGTTGTATCGGGTTGGGGAATATCTCATAATCTTTCTTTTGGAATTTTAGACTTTAGAAAATCGCTGTCTTTGTACGTTCCTAAACCAGGAAAAGGTCAAATAAGTTCTATCAAAGGTGCTTACAATTCTGCTTACGTTAACAATGTGGGATTGTTTGATATAAATGAAGAATTGAATGACAAATTAGTGTTTTCTGACATCCACTTAGCCAAGCAATTATTGAGTTATAAAGACAATCAAATTAGTGCTCTGGAAATAAAATTAAATGCTAATGCTGATGAGGATATTGTTAGAGGGGCTATAAATACTAAATTTGAAAATAGATTCATCATAAAAAACAGAGAGCAACTTAATGATGCTTTATTCAAAATGCTAAATACCGAAAACTTGGCTATTTATCTCATTTTTACATTGGTCATAATCATTGCCTTGTTTAATGTTGTTGGCGCCATAATTATGATGATTTTAGATAAAAAGAAATCTCTAAACACACTTTTCAACTTAGGTACAGAACCCAAAACCATTAGGTCAATCTTCTTTTGGCAAGGTAGTCTTATGACTATAGTTAGCGGTGCTATAGGTGTGGCTATTGGGTTGTTGGTCGTGTTTTTTCAACAGCAATTTGACCTCATCATGCTAACGCCTGAACTACCCTATCCCGTAAAATTAAATATTTTTAATGTCTTGGTTGTCTTGGTTACCATTTTTGCACTTGGTGTCTTAGCCTCTCGTCTGGCCTCGCAACGAATTACCAAAAAGTTAATTCAGTCTTAAGCGAACTGGTAATCGCCAAACTTATCCAAAACCTCATCAAAAGTTTCGAAAACATCTTTAGAGTCATCACTAGTTACCATTTTTGTTCGGTATTCTTTAAAATCTGGAATGCCTTTAAAGTAATTGGTATAGTGCCTTCTCGTTTCAAAAACACCGAGTTTTTCGCCTTTCCAATCTATAGACATTTGAAGGTGACGACGAGCTGCTTCAACACGTTCTTGAATAGAAATGGTGGGCAAGTGTTCGCCCGTTTTAAAATAATGCTTTACTTGTTTAAAAAACCAAGGATTGCCAATAGTAGCCCTACCTATCATGGCTCCATCTAAACCGTATTCATCTCTCATTTCTACTGCGCGTTCTGGTGTATTTACATCTCCATTACCGAAAACAGGGATGTGCATTCTCGGATTGTTCTTTACCTCTGCAATAGGCTTCCAATCGGCATTACCTTTATACATCTGAGCTCTGGTGCGACCATGAATAGCAATGGCTTTACAACCCACATCTTGTAAACGTTCTGCAACCTCAACAATTTTTATGGAATCGTGGTCCCAGCCCAATCTGGTTTTTACAGTAACTGGCAAATTGGTGCGTTTTACCATCTCTGCAGTAAGTTGCTCCATCAAACAGACATCTTTAAGGATTCCTGCTCCTGCCCCTTTTGAAACCACTTTTTTTACTGGACAACCAAAATTGATGTCTATAATATCTGGATTAGATTTCTCTACGATATCTATGGTTTGGAGCATACTCTCTAAATTGGCACCAAAAATCTGAATACCAACAGGGCGCTCTTTCTCATAGATGTCTAATTTCATAACACTTTTTGCCGCGTTACGAATGAGCCCTTCGCTAGACACAAACTCTGTGTATACCACATCAGCACCTTGTTCTTTGCACAGTGCTCTAAATGGTGGATCGCTTACATCTTCCATCGGAGCCAAAAGCAGAGGAAATTCACCTAATTCTATGTCGCCTATTTTTACCAAGTCTAAAATTTTGAGGCAAAATTACACCTTTTTAGAATATTTACTATTTAAGATCCAAAGTCCGTAAAACCCTAAAACTAATTCTCCTACCATACCTAACAAATAAGGCATAGAGGGCAAGCCATCGAGAACTGTGCTTATAACTCGTCCGAAGCCTAAGCCCAGCATAAACAAAACATTGGAAATCAAAGCAACGTTTAGAAACTTACTTTTTAAGACACCTTGAATCCATAATAACGAAAAGGCTAGGTACAAACCCATAATAGCCTTATAAAAGTTTTTATCATCTAATGTTGGTGGGTTTAGGTCTAGAAAAGCACCGAAATCAAATCCGTAAATGAACGCAGCAGGTACAACAACGATGACCGAAATTACTAAGTGTATTTTGGTGATTATTGCTTTTTGCTTCATAGCAATTATTGCCTAGTCCAAACGGAAGAAGATACTTGCGTACTTGTTGTAGTCAATCCTGTAGCAGCATCGGTTTCTGTTGTGGTTTCGTCTTGACTAAACACAAGTGTCTGACCGTTATCACTTATTTCAAATGTTGCTGTTTGTTCTCCGCTAAGTTCGGCAAAGTCCATTCCTTCAAACGAAAACTCAAAAAACGAGCCGTCTATTGTCATTTCATTTCCATTTACTGAGTAACTTCCACTACCGCTTACATCTTCTAAAGTGTATGGTTCACCTTCTACATTCATGCCATTTGCAACAATATCAGCAACATAACTATAGCTTCCATTAGTTGTAAAATTAGATTCTGTAAAATTTAGGGTGTAATCTACGGTTGTGCTATACACATCTATATCTGATGAAATTACCTGTCCTTGAAAATCTGTGGTAGTACTTACCTGTACATTAAACTCCTCCAAGATCCAGTCTCCTATTAAGTCTGTGTCTGTTTGGGATGATTCTGCGTCAAAATCAAGAGGTTCGTTTTCACAAGTGAAGGCAAAGAAAAGCGTAAATAAACAAAGGAGAACTGATAGTTTTTTCATTTTATAATTGATGTGGTTCCGGTATAAATGTACAATTAAAAATTTACTTTAGTCTCAATGGTTTGCTCACCTCGCTTAACGGTTATTGCGGCTTTATCACCTTTTTCAAAAACAGATAAGGCACGCATATAGCTCATCATATCCGTTATTGTGCTGTCCCCTAATTTTATTACTATATCACCCTTTTGTAGTCCTGCGTTAAATGCTGGCGTTTCCTCTCTTGTACCATCTATGCGCATTCCTTCTCCATCAAATAAATAATCTGGCACCACACCCAAACCAACTTTAAATCTTGGTGTTTCTTCACTTTCATTTTTTGTTTTTCTAAAGGCTAGTTCACCATTGTCATCTAAATCTGAAATAATATCAAATATATAATCTGAAATAAGATTCATTCCCTCATAATTCAACTTATCTGAATCATCTTCTGGTTTATGGTAATCTTCGTGCTGACCAGTAAAGAAATGTAAAACCGGTACATCTATAAGATAAAAAGAAGTGTGATCGCTTGGGCCTACTCCACTTTCATTTTCTACCAGCTTAAATCTATCGTTATTGGCTTTAATTGTTTGTTTAAAAATTGGCGAGGTGCCTACTCCATAAACCGCCAAGGTACTGTCTGCCTTAAGTCTTCCTACCATGTCCATATTAATCATGTAATTTATAGACTTGG
>JAGQZO010000031.1 GCA_020435515.1 Winogradskyella sp.
TTATCCTTTCCGAAGAAATCAACTAGCCATTGGTATTCCTCTTCTTCTAAAAATCCATTTTTATGCAATATGGCTTTGTCTCTACCGATAGGCTGAAAACAACAATCTAAATGCAAAGCATTTTCCATAGCATTTGTTTGAGACTTTCTTAAGTTGAAACTCTTAACGATTTTATGTGGGAACTTTTCAGCAATATAATCCACACCAGCTTTATTGGTACGTGCTACAATATAATCCGCATAATCTTTACCTCTGTATGTTCCAATAAAAATATGTTTGTTCCATACAATAACATCACCCCCCTCTATATGCGCTTCTACTGGTGGACGCATTACTTTTTTCGGGTCGATTTGATCTATAATGTATTGAATAGCATCTAACTCTTCTTCTCTGTCTGGTAAAATGTTAGCTTTAATAAAAACATCATCTATTACAAAGCCTATATCTCTGGTAAAAATTTGATTGCAATCTTGAATGATTTCTGGTCTGTACACTTTAACATCATATTTTTTAAATACGTCGGCAACAGCTTCCATCTCGGCTATCATATCTTCTTCAGTTGGATATGTGCCAGCTTTAATATGCTCCAATGATTTAGGATCATAAGCATTTTCAATAGAAGGTACAGGCCCATTACTTTCTGCGGTACCTAGTATTACAGATCTTAATCTTGAGGTTTCGTTCTGAATATTCAATTCCATAACCAAAAACACAAAAAAGCTTCATAAGTTCTATGAAGCTTTTTGTTTATAATTTCAATAAATTATCGCTTATCAATAGATTTAAATGCCCTGTAAGTTTCACCTACATATAACTGTCTTGGTCTTCCTATTGGTTCTTTCCTTAAACGCATTTCGCGCCATTGTGCTATCCAACCAGGTAAACGACCTAGGGCAAACATTACAGTAAACATTTCAATAGGAATTCCCATAGCTCTATAAATAATTCCTGAATAGAAATCTACATTAGGGTATAACTTTCTATCCACAAAATATTGGTCTTCTAACGCTTCTCTTTCTAATCCTTTAGCGATATCTAAGATAGGATCTTCTACACCTAAATCCCCCAAAACTTCATCGGCAGCCTTTTTTATGATTTTTGCTCTAGGGTCAAAGTTTTTATATACACGGTGACCAAAGCCCATTAAACGGAAAGGATCATCTTTATCCTTTGCCTTTGCCATATATTTCTTTGTATCACCTCCATCTTCTTTTATAGCTTCAAGCATTTCTAACACCGCTTGGTTGGCACCTCCGTGTAAAGGTCCCCAAAGTGCAGAGATACCAGAGGCCAAAGACACAAATAACCCAGCATGAGAAGAACCAGCTATTCTTACTGTTGAAGCAGAACAGTTTTGCTCGTGGTCTGCATGAAGTATAAGTAATTTATCTAATGCATTTACCAATATAGGATTTTGTACATACTCCTTATTTGGACTTTTGAACATCATCTTTAAAACATTCTCAACATATCCCAAGTTATCATCACCATACTCTAATGGCAAACCATGTTTTTTACGCATTGTCCAAGCAACAAGAACAGGAAATTTACCCAAAATTCTAACTATGGCATTGTACATAGCTTCTTCTGAATTGACATCAACAGAAGTTGGATTAAATGCTGTTAAGGCACTTGTAAGGGAAGATAGAACTCCCATAGGATGTGCAGACACAGGAAAAGCATCAATAATCTTTTTTACATCTTCACTAACTACAGAGTGGAACTTAATGTCAGTATGAAACTTTTCTAATTCTTCTTTAGTTGGAAGTTCTCCAAAAATCAATAGGTAGGCTACCTCTAAAAAATCGGCTTTCTCAGCAAGCTCTTCAATTGCATATCCTCTATATCTTAAGATACCCTTTTCACCATCTAAAAAGGTGATGGCACTTTCACAACTTCCTGTATTTTTATACCCAGGATCTATAGTTATGACACCGCCTGTTGCACTTCTTAAGTCTTTAATATCAATAGCAACTTCATTTTCTGAACCCATTACAAGAGGGAATTCGTATTTTTTACCATTAATTTCTAAGGTAGCTTTATCTGACATATTTTTTTACTTGTTTTTGTGAATTTTTAAGGAATGCTAATTTACGAAATCTCAAACGATTTCGGAAGTCAATTTATAATGGATTTAACAACTTGTTACAATTAAAAAACAAAAGCGATTATCTAGTGACAACCGCTTTGTTATTTTAAGTTTTTACAGTAAAGTATTATTTCACTTTAAATGCTTTTTCCTG
>JAGQZO010000032.1 GCA_020435515.1 Winogradskyella sp.
AAATCGTAAATCTAAAATCGCATATCGTAAATCTATTTCCTATTTTTACACTAAATAAGACGTGAGATGATTTCAAAAGAACAGTTTCAAACCGAAATAGATTTAATTATTGCCAATGCCATTAGAGAAGATGTTGGTGATGGTGACCACAGTTCGTTGGCCTGCATACCAACTTCTGCTAAAGGAAAGGCAAAACTTTTGGTAAAAGACGAGGGTATTATTGCTGGTATTGACTTTGCGAAACAGGTGTTTGCTTATGTAGACAAAGACATGAAGGTTGAAACACTAATTGAAGATGGAACTAAAGTGAAGTATGGTGATATAGCATTTTATGTAGAGGGATCTTCCCAATCTATCCTTAAAGCGGAACGATTGGTACTCAATGCCATGCAACGTATGAGCGCTATAGCTACCAAAACAAAGAAGTTCGTGGATTTGTTAGAAGGTACAGGTACTAAAATTTTAGATACACGAAAAACGACACCAGGTATAAGAGCTCTTGAAAAATGGGCTGTAAAAATAGGAGGTGGAGAAAATCATAGATTCGCGTTGTACGATATGATTATGCTTAAAGATAATCATATTGATTTTGCTGGTGGAGTGTCTAAAGCCATTGAGCAAACCAAGCAATACCTTAAAGATACTCATAGAGATTTAAAAATTATTGTTGAAGCCCGTAACCTCAAAGAGATTAAAGAAATTTTGGATTGTGGTGGAGTGTACCGTATTCTTATAGATAACTTTAATTATGAAGACACTAAAAAGGCAGTACAACTTATTGGTGACCAATGTCTTACGGAATCCTCTGGTGGCATTAATGAGAAAACGGTAAGACATTATGCCGAATGTGGTGTGGATTTTATTTCGTCTGGTGCATTAACACATTCCGTTTATAACATGGATTTGAGTTTAAAAGCTGTCTAGAAAAACTAAAAGTCTAACGATCTAACCGTCTAAGAAGTCTAAACATCTAAAACTGAATGACAAAACACATTGAAGATAAACTAGATAAAATTCCTGTAATCAATGTATTGGTGCGGTTTTTTAAGCAAATTAGATTACCAGGTTTTGAAGGTTTATCTATTTATGATCTCTTAGAGCTCTACGTTATGGGTATTGTAAAAGGAGCACTTACCACAAGAGCCAGTGCTATTGCCTTTAGTTTTTTTACGGCCATTTTTCCGTTTTTATTATTTGTTATTATCCTTATTCCTTACATTCCCATTGAGAATTTTCAAAAAGAGTTCTTGGACTTTTTAAACTCTGTATTGCCTCCTCAAACCTCTGAGTTTTTTGTGTCCAACATATTCGAAAATATCAGTGGTGGCTCGGGTGCTGGGTTGTTATCTTCGGTGTTTTTGTTATCTATGTTGTTAATGGCAAATGGAGTCAATGCGGTGTTTTCAGGTTTCGAAAATTCGTATCACGAGCAATTAACACGTAATGTATTTCAACAATACATGTATGCGCTTGGAGTAGCTTTAATCCTAGCATTTCTAGTTCTTCTAACTGTTGCAGTGTTTGGTTACTTTCAGATTTACATATTGGGTCCGATATACGAAAGTCTTAGCGGAGAAACTCTAGCGGATAAAGGCATAGGCTGGATTATTTTTGCGAAATATATGTTCTTCGTCATTATGGTGTATTTGGCCACAGCAACCCTATATTATTTTGGAACAAAAGAAGGACGACACACCAGTTTTTTTTCAATAGGCGCATTGCTTACTACATTGCTCATTATTCTTACATCGTATTTATTTGGTGTTTATATCGATAATTTTTCGCAATACAATAAACTTTATGGCTCTATTGGTGCACTTTTGATTTTATTATTATACTTATGGTTGAACTCAAATATTTTGCTCTTGGGTTATGAGTTGAATGCGTCATTACGGAGACTTAAAAAGATTAACACTTATGAAGAATAACCTACTTACTCTAATACTAATAACATTAGTTTTCAATCATCTTTATTCTCAGGATATTCTAGGAAAATGGAAAACCATTGATGATGAAACTGGTAAAGCTAAATCTGTTGTTGAGATTTATGAAAAGGACGGAAAAATTTACGGAAAAATAATCGAATTACTAAATCCATCAGAAGACAACCCAATATGCTCTAAGTGCGACGGTGAAAAAAAAGGACAGCCAATTTTAAATATGGTCATTATAGAAGGATTAGAAAAGGAAGATAACGTTTATGAAGGTGGAACTATAATCAATCCTGAAAACGGAAAAGAGTATAAGTGCCAACTTAAAATTGAAGATGATAAGGATACCCTACGCGTAAGAGGTTATGTCGCTTTCTTTTATAAAACGCAATATTGGAAACGTGTCGAGTGACCTATTTTCTAGATGTCATATTACCCATTCCGCTTCAGAAAGCTTTTACCTATCATATCACAGAAGCTGAAGCGCAATTCCTAAAAACAGGAATGCGAGTTGCTGTACCCTTTGGTAAAAGTAAGATTTACACAGCATTGGCTTACACAATTCATAATAACCCGCCATTAGCTTACGAAGCAAAAACTATTCATCAAATTTTAGATGAAGACCCTATTGTTACCAATCTGCAACTTAAGCATTGGGAATGGGTAGCAAATTATTACATGTGTAGTTTGGGTGAAGTTATGCGCGCGGCCATGCCAAACGCTTTTATCATAGAAAGCGAGACGATACTTGTTAGAAATGAGAGTGCAGAAATATCTGAAGAAGATCTTAAGGATGATGAGTTTTTAATCTACGAAGCCTTGCAATATCAATCATCACTGAAGATTGAAGATGTCGTTTCTATTTTAGATAGAAAACGAATTCTGCCAGTAGTAAATCGTTTGGTTGAAAAAGGTGTATTGCAATTGCAAGAAGAACTTTACGAAAAGTATAAGCCAAAATTAGTACGTTACGTAAAGCTTCATAAAGCGCATAAATCTGAAGAAAAGCTTCAGGAATTATTAGAGCTTTTAAGCCGTGCACCAAAACAACGCGAGGTTATTTTAACCTTGTTTACACTCGAAGCTTCAGAACAAAAGCCTATAAAAGTTTCAGAATTGAGTGAGCGTAGTGGAGCGTCTTCAACTATCATTAAAGCACTAATAGATAAATCTATTTTAGAGGAATACTACATTCAAACAGACAGAGTTCAGTTTGCAGGTGATGGCGATGAACAGACCAAAGAGCTAAATGAAGTTCAAACTACAGCATTAAAAGACATTAAAAGATCTTTTGAAAGTAAATCGGTTACTTTATTACATGGTGTAACATCGTCTGGTAAAACGGAGATTTACGTAAAACTCATAGAAGAACAGCTTAACTTAGGAAAACAAGTTTTGTATTTGCTTCCAGAAATTGCGCTAACAACCCAATTGGTACAACGACTTCAGGATTATTTTGGCGACAAAGTAGCTGTGTTTCATAGTAGGTATTCCAATAATGAGCGTGTTGAGGTCTGGCAAAATCTTAAGAACAATTTAGAAAAAGCACAATTGGTAATCGGAGCGCGTTCGGCTTTATTGTTGCCATTTTCCAATTTAGGGTTAATCATAGTAGATGAAGAGCACGAACAGTCTTACAAACAATTTGATCCTGCACCACGATACCATGCCAGAGATGCAGCTGTAGTTTTAGCAAATATTCATAAAGCGAAAACCCTTTTGGGATCGGCCACACCAAGTTTAGAAAGTTACTTTAATGCTAGTCAAGATAAATATGGTTTTGTGGAGTTAAAAACACGTTTTAATAATGTGCTTATGCCAGATATTGAGCTGGTAGATTTAGCCGATAAGTACAAACGTAAACGTATGAAAGGGCACTTTTCAGATCGCTTGATTGAAGAAATGACCGAAATCTTAGATGAAGGATTTCAAATTATTTTATTTCAAAACAGAAGGGGATTTTCGCCAATTGTAGAATGCACCACTTGTGGTAATTCGCCACAATGTCCTAATTGCGATGTGAGTTTAACCTATCATCAATATAGAGATCAGCTACGTTGTCATTATTGCGGATACAATACAGTAATGCCAAAAACCTGTCAAGCTTGTGGTAATGCTAGCTTAGATACAAAAGGTTTTGGTACAGAACAGATAGAAGAAGAGGTGAAAGTCCTTTTTCCGGATAAGAAAGTGGCTCGTATGGATTTGGATACTACGCAAGGAAAACATGGTTTTGAAAAAATCATTTCTAAGTTTGAACAGCGAGAGATAGACATTTTGGTAGGGACACAAATGCTGACCAAGGGTCTAGACTTTAGGCATGTAAAAATGGTAGGTATAATGAATGCAGACAACTTGCTAAACTTTCCAGATTTTAGAGCACATGAACGAAGTTATCAGTTAATGACCCAAGTATCTGGTAGGGCAGGACGTACTGATGTAAGAGGAAAGGTCTTGATTCAGACCTATAATCCACATCATAATATTTTACAGCAGGTTTCTACAAATGCTTACAAGGAAATGTATGCTGAGCAAATGAATGATAGATACAACTTTAAATACCCACCAATTTATCGTTTAATTAAAATTACTCTAAAGCATAAGGACTATAACAGAGTTAATTTGGCAGCAGATTGGTATGCTAAATCACTACGACAAGTCTTTAAAGCAAATGTTTTAGGCCCAGAATTTCCTCCAATTTCTAGAATTAGAAACTTATTCAATAAAAACATCTTGATTAAGATCCCGCAAAATCAGTCACTCACAAAAACCAAAGACGCCATTATGAAAATTGATAACAGCTTTAATGCCGTTAAGGACTTTAGGTCTGTTAGAGTGATTTTGAATGTGGATAATTACTAAAACAAAAAATCCCAACGAAAAGGCTGGGATTTTTCTATCAATGTGTATTGAGATGTTCTGAAAATGAGTAGAGGTTCTACATATTATTCAAAGCATCTACTAATTGCGTCTTCTTATTTCGACTCAAAGGAATCTCATAAGCACCTACTTCAACATTCTTACTGTTAAAGCGATCAATTTTATCTAAATTCACGATGTAAGATTTGTGAATTCTCAAAAACTTTCCTTCAGGTAGTTCTTTTTCAAAAGATTTCATTGTAGATAATACTACAAGGCTGTTCTCTTCTGTTACCACTTTTACATAATCGCCTAAAGCTTCAATCCATTTAATATCCTTAATATAAACTTTACGCTTTTTAAGGTTACTCTTTACAAAGATGTGCTCACCATCAGTTTCGTTAAAGTCTAATTTTAACTTGTGCTGTTCAATAGCTTTTTCAACAGCAGTATTAAAACGCTCTTTGGTGATTGGTTTTTGAAGATAGTCGGTAGCATCGTAATTAAATGCTTTAAAAGCATATTCGGTTTTACCAGTAACAAAAATAATTTGGGGTTTGTTGTTAAGTACATCTAAGAGTTCAAAACCGTTTAATACAGGCATCTCTATATCTAGAAAGATAAGATCTACTTTATGGGTATTAAGACCGTTTTTTGTTTCTAACGCACTGCTGTACTCTGCAATAAGATTAAGCGAGGAATGATTCTCGATTAACTTTACTATAGAGAGGCGCTGAATCGCAGAATCATCAACAACTACACAGTTTAAAGTCATAACATTAATAATTTATTAGGTTAAGATATCGACAATAGTACAATATTTTCGGTTAAAAAACAAATTTTACCGACAAACTGTAAAATTTAACATAATCTTTAGTGCAAAATTTGTTTAAAACTTTCAAATAAAAAACATTGTCAAAATTAGAAATAATGCTTATTTTTGCAGCCGTTTTAACAACAAACAAATATAATTTATTATGAATCATTATGAAACTGTTTTCATTTTAAATCCCGTTTTATCTGAAGACCAGATAAAGGAAACAGTAAAGAAGTATGAAGATTTCTTAACTGATAAAGGTGCTAAGATGATTGCTAAGGAAGATTGGGGCTTAAAAAAATTAGCCTATCCAATCCAAAACAAAAAGAGTGGTTTTTATCACTTATTTGAGTACCAAGTAGCTGGAGAAGCTATTGAGCCTTTAGAGTTAGAGTTTAGACGTGATGAGCGTTTTATGCGTTATTTAACTGTAAAACTAGACAAGCATGCTATTGCTTGGGCTGAGAAGAGAAGACAAAGAAACAAACAAAAAGCTTAATTATGTCATCAATAGAACAACAAGCAAAAGGAAAAAAAGACGGTGAGATTAGATATCTTACGCCTTTAAACATAGAAACACAAAAAAATAAGAAGTATTGTCGTTTTAAAAAGTCTGGCATTAAGTACATTGATTACAAAGATGCAGATTACTTATTAAGCTTTGTAAACGAGCAAGGTAAATTGTTGCCAAGACGTTTAACAGGAACTTCTTTAAAATACCAAAGAAAAGTATCTGTGGCAGTAAAAAGAGCTAGACACTTAGCCTTAATGCCATATGTTGCTGATTTATTAAAATAAAATATCATAACAATGGAACTTATATTAAAACAAGACGTTGAAAATTTAGGATTTAAAGACGATATTGTAACAGTTAAGAACGGTTATGGTAGAAACTTTTTAATTCCACAAGGACAAGCTGTAATGGCTACACCTTCTGCTAAAAAAGTATTGGCAGAGACTTTAAAGCAACGTGCTTATAAAGAAAAATCTATTATTGCTGAAGCAGAAAAAACAGCTGCAGCCTTAAAAGCATTAGAGGTTAAGATTACTGCTAAGGCTGGTACAGGAGCAACAGCAGGAGACAAATTATTTGGCTCTATTACTAATATGGATTTGGCAGAAGCACTTAGAAACGAAGGTCACGAAGTTGATAAAAAATACATCTTTATCAATGGTGGTAACATCAAGCGTTTAGGTCAGTACGAAGCGGTTATTCGTTTACACAGAGAAGTAACAGTTGACTTTACTTTTGAAGTTATCGCTGAAGCTTAATAGTTTTCAAATTAAAATAAATCAAACCGTTTAGTTCTCTAAGCGGTTTTTTTATTACCCAAAGCATGAAATACGCAAGATTAACCAAAGAACAATTTGAAGAGCTGCACCAGGAATTCATTAATTTCTTGGCCACCCAGTCTATTACTGCAGAAGAATGGGAAGATATAAAGAAAAACAAGCCAGAAGCTGCAGAACAAGAACTCGATGTATTTAGCGACTTGGTTTGGTATGGTGTATTGAGTAAAGTAGAATACTTAGAGCATATTTCACCAAATCAGATACACTTGTTTAAGTGTAGGAATAACGATATGCATCTTATAGCAATTAAATTAAAAGAAGATAAGACAGATTTAACTACAAAAGATGGATTTCAATGGCTTAGAGATAATTTGTTGTCTGATGATATCGAATTTTTCAATGCTAAGAAAGACTACTCTGACGATAAACATCAGGATATTTTTAAGCTAATTCAGCAAGGTGCTAATATTACCAAAGGAGAATTGTTTCAGTATTTTGAAAAGTTGATAAGGTAGTAAAATTCCTGCGAAGGCAGGAATCTAAAAAATATTTGAGGCGTAGGACTGAACAAATGAGTTTTGAGAATTATTTATTATCCAGTATTCTATTATATTTTTTCGAGTCAGGTGAGTAGGTTTTTAGATCATAATTTTGGTCATTAATAAACAATTTTCCACAAGCTGTACATTCCAATATCGTCCTAAAGTTATTTAACATTCTTAATTGCATACAAGCAGTTTCCTTTTCTTCAGCGGATGGACCGGATTTTTCAATAGCAAAATCAATGGAATTCCAAAAATCCTCCCAAAGTTTATCAGGAATCATATGTCCTTTATACATAATGTGATCAGTGGAATCTGGTATTATATTCTCACAAGTACAGTTTATCTTCATATAATATTTTTTAGACTAAGCTATAACTAATCTTCTTTTCAAGCTATAATGGCATATTTATTTTAAATAAATGAGATTCCTGCCTTCACAGGAATGTTACTCATACCTCAAAGACTCAATAGGATCTAATTTAGCTGCTTTTGTAGCTGGATAAGAACCGGAAATTATTGCTACAACAAAGGCAATACTAGTAGCCCAAATTATAGCAACCCAAGGTGTTGAGAAATCCAGTCCAAAACCTGCAGCAACTCCCCAACCAATCAGGATACCTAAAATAATACCTAAAATCCCACCAAGCTGTCCAATAATAATAGTCTCTATAAAAAACTGAAATGCAATGGTGCTTCGTTTAGCACCTAATGCTTTTCTAATGCCAATTTCCCTTGTACGTTGGGTTACGGAAACCAACATAATATTTAATAGCGCTATTGTGGAACCAACAATAGTAATAATGCTAATTACCCAAGCAATAACATATAAAGCAAAAGTGTTTTCCGCAGCACGATTTAATAGATCATCACTACGTTCTATGCCAAAATTGTTTTCTTCCACAGGGTTTAGTCCTCGCACATTTCTAAAGGTAATAATAGCATCGTCTTGTGCACCTTCAAGCATGTCTGTTTTATCAACTTTCACACTAAGTGTGTAATTTATATTTGGATTTGTAAAGATAGATCGTGCTTTCTGGATTGGCATAATCACCCTCAAATCTTGATTATTACCAAACGTAGAGCCTTTCTCTTTTAAAACACCAATAACTTTAAATTTAGACCCTCTAACACTAATGGTTTTGTCAATAGGGTTTTCATCAGAAAATAGTGCCTTTTGCAAATCGCTACCAATAACGCAAACAGCATTGTTATTTTCAATATCAGCAAAATTGAGCGATCGGCCATTTTCAATTTCTAAACCAGAGTTTTCAATAAAATGCTCGTTTGAGCCAATAACTGCAACTTCAGGATCGGTTTTTTTATTTTCATATTTTACCTCTGAAGTACTCGAACCATAGAAAGATACAGCAACTTTGGTATATGGATAATCATAAGTGTCAACAAAATCCTTAACATTTCTATAGCTAATTACAGGATTAACTTTTTGGCGCTCTCTACCGCTTTGGCGTTGTGCTCTAAACTCGTAGCGTTGAAAATTAAAGGTATTGGCACCCATAGATGAAAAATTGCTGGAAATGGTATTCTCTAAAGCCGAAACACCGCTTAATATACCTACTAAGGCCATAATACCAATAGCGATGATTAAAACCGTTAAAATAGTACGAAGTAACTGGCTTTTTATAGAACTAAAAGCAATTTTTACATTCTCTCTAGCTAATGAAAACATAGTTGTGTTTAAAGTTAGTTGGATTGTTTAAAACCATAAGACGCCCCAAACACCATAAAGTTACTATAAATTTGAAATTACTTGGGTTTGCCTCTAAAAATTATAATATTTTTGTGACTTAAAAGATTACTTTATGCTAATCTTTTAAGTCACACTGAGCACTGGTTGAAATCAAAATATATTTTGATTGAAAGCATACTGCGAAGCAGTCGAAGTGTTATAGAATAAAAGTTTCACTAAAAAGATTCCTGCTTTCGCAGGAAGTTAACATGGCGCAAAAACCAAGTATTCCTAAAGGTACCAGAGATTTTAATGCAGTTGAGGTTGCAAAACGTTCTTATATAATGAATATTATAAAAGAGCAATTTGAACTATACGGATTTCAACCTATTGAAACTCCAAGTTTTGAAAACTCCGAAACCTTAATGGGAAAGTATGGTGATGAAGGAGACCGCTTGATTTTTAAGATTTTGAATAGTG
>JAGQZO010000033.1:0-742 GCA_020435515.1 Winogradskyella sp.
CAATGACACCAAACTTTGTGGATGCAGCAGAAAAATCTTTAGACGCGGTAGTACATGTTAAAAATACTGCAATTGTATCTGCACCCGTTACGATGAGCGATTACTTTTTTGGTCGATCACAACCTCGTGCCCAGGTTGGTACTGGTAGTGGTGTTATAATTTCTCCAACAGGTTACATTGTGACGAACAACCACGTCATACAAAATGCGAACGAAATCAGTATCACATTAAACAACAATAAAACCTACATGGCAGAATTAGTCGGCACAGATGAAGCTACCGATATTGCCTTAATAAAAATAGAGGCTGACGAAGACTTGCCATTCTTAGCCTTTGGAGATTCTGATAATGCAAAAATTGGCGAATGGGTCTTAGCTGTTGGTAATCCTTTTAATTTGAATTCTACCGTCACTGCTGGAATCATAAGTGCAAAATCAAGAGACTTGAGCGGACAAAATACACAGTCTTTTATTCAAACTGATGCTGCTGTAAATCCAGGAAATTCTGGTGGTGCTTTAGTAAATACCAATGGAGATTTAATTGGAATCAATACTGCTATCTCGTCTCGTGACGGTTCTTATATTGGCTACTCATTTGCTGTACCTAGTAATATAGCACGTAAGATTGTAAACGATATTATGGAATATGGTAATGTCCAAAACGGTATTCTTGGAGTTGTAGGAGGTGCATTGAATAGTAAAGCTGCCGAAGAACTAGGAACTAATATTACAGAAGGATTTTA
>JAGQZO010000033.1:878-13123 GCA_020435515.1 Winogradskyella sp.
AAAAGCCCTAATGATGTGGTTAATGTTACACTAATTAGAGATGGTAATGAAGAAATAGTGCCTGTAACTTTATTAAGACCATCAACCACAATTTTACAACCTATTGGTTATGTAAAAAATGCATCAAAAGATGATTTAAAGAAATTTAAAGCCGATTATGGTATAAAAATATCACAATTCGATGAACGTTACCAAGCCTACTGGAACAGAGAAGGTATTGAAGAAGGCAGTATTGTTACACGCATCAATGGTAAAAAACTTTACTCAGTAGATGATGCACAAAATGCTATAAAAACAAGAAGCATGAATGACCCACTACAAATTGAAGTTATAAATAAACAAGGTGAAAAAGTAGTTTACAACTTCAGATAAAAAACCTTAAAATCAGATTAAAAATTACCCTTCAAAGTACAATTCTTTGAAGGGTTTTTATTTTCGGTGAAAAGTGTTACGAAAACGTTTGAAATATGTATTTTTGCGCAAAATCTAAAAACACTAAATCAATAAAAATGGGTTTTAACGACACTTACGAAAAAGAGTTAGCCTTTCAAGCAGACCGTCGCAGAGCAACGGTTGAATTCATTAAAACGGTGAGCGATCTTTGGTACGACAATTCCATCGAGCTTGTTTTGTTCAGAAATCAATTAATTGATAGAAAAGTGAGCGAAATCTTAAATCTGCACGAATATGCAGGTGAATTTGTTCAAAAACCAATTTCAATCTTTGATTCTGTAGAAATCGCTCAGGCCATCAAAAAACTAAACTTACCACCTGCTAAGTTAGACATTGGTAAATTAACGTATGAGTACCACTTAGAAGATCAGAAGTACAACAATGCCACGGCTTTTGTAGCTGCTAAATTAAAGGATGCCAGTAAATCCAAAGAATTAGAACCTAAAGATGTCATTCTTTATGGTTTTGGTAGAATTGGTAGATTAGTGGCACGTGAGCTTATGACGCGTACTGGTAAAGGTAACCAACTACGTTTAAGAGCTATTGTAACACGTGGTGAGGTTAACGAAACGGTGTTAGAAAAACGTGCTTCTTTGCTAAGAAACGATTCAGTACACGGAGATTTCTCTGGTACGGTAAGCGTTGATGTTAAGAATAGTGCATTAATTGTTAATGGTACAACGGTGAATATCATTTCTGCCAATGCACCAGAAGAGATAGATTATACCAAATATGGTATTAAAAATGCTTTAGTGATTGATAATACAGGAGCGTTTAGAGATGATAAAGCTTTAGCAAGACACCTTAAATCTAAAGGTGTAGAGAAAGTTCTATTAACCGCACCAGGAAAAGGTGTACCGAACATTGTACATGGTGTAAACCACTTAGATCACGATCCTGATAAAGTAAAGATTTTCTCAGCTGCATCTTGTACTACTAATGCCATTACACCTGTTTTAAAAGCTGTTGAGGATTCTTTTGGTGTAAAATCTGGTCACTTAGAGACCATTCATGCTTACACTAACGACCAAAACTTGGTAGATAACTTCCACAAAAAATACAGACGTGGTAGAGCTGCTGGTCTAAATATGGTTATTACAGAAACTGGAGCAGGACAAGCAGTGAGCAAAGCATTACCATCACTAGATGGCAAACTTACTTCTAATGCAATTAGAGTTCCTGTGCCAAACGGTTCTTTGGCAATTCTGAATTTAGATTTAGAAAAAGAAACCTCTGTTGAGAGCATGAATACCATCATGAAGAAATATGCACTTGAAGGTGATTTAGTAGAACAAATTAAATATGAAATGAGTGACGAGCTGGTATCTAGTGATATTATTGGTAGCTCAGCACCTTCCATCTATGATAGTAAAGCAACCATTGTAAGAGCAGATGGTAAAAACGCCATTCTATACGTTTGGTACGATAATGAATATGGGTACAGCCACCAAGTGATTAGGCTTGCAAAATATATTTCTAAGGTAAGACGATATACTTACTATTAGAATTCTTTTGAAAAGGGAAAAAGAAAAAATCTTGTCATTTGGCAAGATTTTTTTGTTTAAAACATCCAAAGCAATACCAAGAGCGTATATGAACTGTTAAGTAAAAATGATGAAGCATTTGTTTAATTATTTATAAAGTATATGCATATAAAATCATTATCTTGCCACCTAAATAAACAAATTCAACCAAAAAAATTACAATATGAAGTTTTTAGCTAAAGTCGCTGTAGTTCTTATAGTTACCTTTAATCTACAAACCATAACTGCACAAGCTCAAGAAGACGACGCTGACGATGAACTGTCATTAGATAGTGGTACCATAGATAGCCAGTTTGAATATGTTTTTAGAAAATCTGGAAACTTTAAAGGCACCAACGGACAACCTTACGAAGCAGTAAAACAAGTCTGGTTACTAAAATTAAAAGCCAATGTTTTAGATTCACTAAAAACTACATATAAAGATTTAGCTGATTCTGAAGCAACGGTTGCCAATCAGGCAAAAGAAATAGATGACCTAAAAGCTAAGCTTGGTAACACACAAACCACATTAAACCAAACCAACGAAGAAAAAAACAATATGGCATTTTTGGGGATGCAAACCAGCAAAACCAATTATAATGTGATTATGTGGACTATCATCGCTGCACTTACAGCGTTGTTATTGTTCTTTATATATAAGTTTAAAAACAGCAACTCACTTACTAAAGATGCCAAGCACAAGCTCGAAGAAGTAGAAAGCGAGTTTGAAGAACACAGACGCAACGCTTTAGAGCGCGAGCAAAAAGTAAGACGCCAACTTCAAGATGAGTTGAATAAGAATAAATCTTAGTATTAATTTTTATATTAGATATTGAAAATCCGCAATTAGTATTGCGGATTTTTTGTTCACTCAATGTTTAATTTAAATAATATCAATTTAAAACTACCTTTGTATTCCAATTAGAAAGACCATGCGCATAGATATCATTACCGTTTTACCAGAATTGTTAAAAAGTCCGTTTGAAGCCTCTATTCTTAAACGTGCCATAGAAGCGGATTTGGTAGAGGTTCATTTTCATAACCTTAGAGATTACACTACAGACAACTATAAATCTGTAGACGATTACCAATTTGGTGGTGGAGCTGGCATGGTAATGCTCATAGAGCCCATAGATAAATGTATTTCTGGTTTACAAGCAGAGCGCAACTACGATGAGATTATATACATGACACCAGATGGTGAGCGTCTTAACCAAAGTATAGCCAACCAAGTATCATTAAAAGAAAACATCATTATACTTTGTGGCCATTATAAAGGTGTAGATCAACGTGTACGTGATAAATTTATCACTAGAGAAATCTCTATTGGAGATTATGTGTTGTCTGGTGGCGAATTAGGTGCTGCTGTGTTGTGCGATGCAGTTATTAGATTAATACCAGGTGTTTTGGGTAATGAGACTTCTGCCCTAACCGATTCGTTTCAAGATAATCTGTTGGCACCACCAATTTATACAAGACCAAGAGACTATAAAGGTATGAAAGTGCCAGATGTATTGTTTAGCGGTAATTTTGGTGAAATAGAAAAATGGCGCGAAGACCAAGCCTATCAGCGCACCAAAGAAAGACGACCAGATCTTCTTAATGAAGAATGAATAACGGCTAACAGCTAACAGCTAACAGCTAACAGCTAACAGCTAACAGCTAACAGCTAACAAATAAACGATTAAACATCGAGCAAAAAACTTTTCATTTTCTACTTTCTACTTTTAACTTTTTAATTATCTTTGCACCCACTTTTGGATTAACCTCTGGCGAAAACCGTGAATGTTGATTTGAAACAACCATAACAAAAGAGAAAACATGGATTCTTTAGTAAAATTTGTACAAGACGAATTTGTAACCAAAAAAGACTTACCAAAATTTAGCGCTGGTGATACTATCACAGTTTACTACGAAATTAGAGAAGGTGATAAAGTAAGAACACAGTTCTTTAAAGGTGTTGTATTGCAACGTAAAGGAAGTGGAGCTTCAGAAACTTTTACAATCCGTAAAATGTCTGGTACTGTTGGTGTAGAGCGTATCTTCCCAATTAACTTACCAGCTTTACAAAAAATTGAAGTGAATAAGCGTGGTAAAGTACGTAGAGCACGTATATTCTACTTTAGAGGTCTTACTGGTAAAAAAGCAAGAATTAAAGAAGTTAGAAGATAATCTAACACACATAACATTAGAAAAGCCTTCAGTATTGAAGGCTTTTTTTAGTTATCAACTTTTGTTAATAAGTGCGGTTTATAAATTGTGCATATCTAAATCGTTAAAAAATTTGATTTTTAGCAATATAAATCTACTTTAGCTAAACGATTAATAACGAACAGTGTTTGGTTTTAAAAGAAATTTTAAATTTATGTTAATTGTATTAAAGTAACGTTCTTTAAAATAATAAGATTGTTTTTTGAGGTTGGCGAACCGCTTGTGTAGGCAAGTGTTGGATAGTTAACCATGAAGCTTAAGCCTTATAGTATGCTTGCAGATTGTAAGGAGTAAGTGGAAAGCTTTGAAAAAGTAGCGGAAACGAAAGTGAACGTGAAAATGATGAGCAATGTTTTTGGACGTATAGGACACGAAAGTGAAGAATAAAGAAGAAAACATCAAGAAAAACACATCTTATGAAACTTAGTAGTATCAGGTCAATACATTTTGAAAGGTATGAAACGTTTCACTGGAATAGGAAACCTTGAACTGAAAAGGATGATGGCGAAAGTCATACAGCTGAGTTAGTGAAAACTAAATAGGTCACGTTAGTACTATTTCAAAAAGAAGCCATGTCAGAACAGTTTTACTGTAGTGATATGGCTTTTTGCTTTTATCCTATAATGTCTAAAGAATTGTCATCCAGAACTTGTTTCAGGATCTTAAGATTAGTAATTTCATTACTATATTTACCAGATGGATTTACAAAATATCACTGATCAAAATTACAGTAATAAAGACTACACCACTAACCTACTTCCTAAAGCAGAATACAGCTATTGCACTTTTATCAATTGTAATTTTGAAAACTCAGACATATCCAACAATGTCTTTTTAGATTGCGAATTTGTAGACTGTAATTTTAGTAATGTTAACGTAAAACATACAACTTTTAATGACGTAAGATTTGATTCCTGTAAACTAGTTGGTATTAACTTTAAGGATTGTAGTGAATTTCTGCTAGATTTCAACTTCAAAAATTGTAATCTTAATCTCAGTTCTTTTTCGGAAATGAATATCAACAAAACCCGTTTTACGGATTGTAAGATGCATCAAGTAGATTTTATAGATGCAGAAGCAAAAGAATCTCAATTTGTGCAATGCGACTTACTCAATTCAATCTTCAATAATACCAATATCGAAAAAGCAGATTTTTCAACGGCTTTCAATTTCAATATCAATCCAGCCGACAATAATCTCAAAGACGCCTTATTTTCAAAAAACAACCTTGAAGGTCTTCTAAATATCTTCAAAATAAAGATTAAATAAAAAAAATATCCTTTTAAGGATTTTACCCAATAATTCCTCAAAATTCACCCTCAATTACTAGCAATCTCACAATCGCTAAACTGTATCTATTTTGTATATTTGCACAGCTTAAAAATAAGCTTAAGCATATTCACTCTATATTTAACAACCTATGACCAAAACAGCAAAGATTGTTTATACAAAAACAGACGAAGCTCCAGCTTTAGCAACGCGTTCTTTTTTACCAATAGTTCAATCATTTACCAAATCTTCGGGTATCACTATTGAAACAAAAGACATCTCATTAGCAGCAAGAATTTTAGCTGTATTTCCAGATTATCTATCCGAAGAACAAAAAGTAGAAGATGCGCTTACAGAATTAGGAGAATTGGCAAAGAAGCCAGAAGCTAATATTATAAAATTACCTAACATTAGTGCTTCTGTACCTCAATTAGAAGCTGCCATTGAAGAACTTCAGGCTAAAGGGTATAAACTTCCTGACTATCCAGATGAACCAAAAAACGATACTGAAAAAGAAATAAAATCACGTTATGACAAGGTTAAAGGAAGTGCAGTAAACCCAGTATTAAGAGAGGGAAACTCAGATAGACGTGCTCCAAAGGCTGTTAAGAATTACGCCAAGAAAAACCCACACAGCATGGGAGCTTGGTCTTCAGATTCTAAAACTCACGTGGCCACAATGAGTGAGGGAGATTTTGCCCACAACGAAAAATCTTATACCACTTCTGCCGCAACTACTGTAAAAATAGTTCATACAGATACAGAAGGAAACACAACTGTATTAAAAGACAACTTAGCATTGCAAGCCGAAGAAATCATTGACGCTACGGTTATGAGCAAAAAAGCGCTTTTAGCCTTCTTAGAAAGAGAGATTAAAGATGCAAAAGCACAAGATGTCTTAATGTCTTTACACATGAAAGCTACCATGATGAAAGTTTCTGATCCTATCATTTTTGGTCATGCGGTAAGAACCTATTTCAAACCTGTTTTTGAAAAACATGCAGACACTTTTAAGAAAATCGGTGTTGATGTAAACAACGGTTTTGGAAACTTATTAGAAAATCTTGAAGAATTATCAGAAGCAAAGCGCAATGAAATACAAGCTGATATAGATGCTGCTCTTAAAGAAGGTCCAGATTTGGCTATGGTAAATTCAGATAAAGGCATTACCAACCTACACGTACCAAGCGATGTTATTATTGATGCCTCAATGCCTGCAATGATTCGTACTTCTGGACAAATGTGGAATAAAGACGGTAAGCAGCAGGATACTAAAGCGATTATTCCAGATAGTAGCTATGCTGGTGTATATATTGCAACGATAGATTTTTGTAAAAAGCATGGAGCATTTGATCCTACTACAATGGGAACAGTACCAAATGTTGGTCTGATGGCTCAGAAAGCAGAAGAATATGGTTCTCATGATAAAACCTTTGAAATTGCTTCTGCTGGAAAAGTGGATGTTATGGATGCAAATTGTAATGTTTTGATATCGCATGATGTTGAAGAAGGAGATATTTGGAGAATGTGCCAAGTTAAAGATGCACCTGTACAAGATTGGATTAAATTAGCGGTAACACGTGCAAGAGCTTCTCAAACTCCTGCTGTTTTCTGGTTGAACGAAGAGAGAGCTCATGATGCTGAGTTAATTAAGAAAGTAAATAAATATTTACCTAATTACGATACTAAAGGGTTGGATATTAGAATCCTTGATCCTGTAAAAGCTACTAATTTTACTTTAGAACGTATTAAAGATGGTAAAGATACCATCTCGGTAACAGGAAATGTACTTAGGGATTATCTTACTGATTTATTCCCAATTTTAGAATTAGGAACTAGCGCAAAGATGTTATCTATTGTACCATTAATGAATGGTGGTGGTTTGTTTGAAACCGGAGCTGGTGGATCTGCACCAAAACACGTGCAACAATTTGTTGAAGAAAACCACTTAAGATGGGATTCTCTAGGTGAATTTTTAGCATTAGCTGTATCTCTAGAGCACTTTGCAGAAGTTAATGACAATACTAAAGCACGTATTTTAGGTGAAACTTTGGATAATGCAACTGAGAAATTATTAGAAAACAAGAAAGGGCCATCTCGCAAAGTAAACGAACTAGACAACAGAGGTAGTCATTTCTATTTAGCTTTATATTGGGCTGAGGCTTTAGCCAACCAAGATAAAGATGCTGATTTAAAAGAAGAGTTTACTTCAATTTATAATGCACTGTCATCTAAAGAAGACCAAATTGTTGCAGAACTTATAAACTGCCAAGGAGAACCAGTAGACATTGAAGGCTACTATTTCCCTAATGAGACATTAACAAGCAGTGCAATGCGGCCTAGCAAAACACTGAATTCCATATTAAATTAAACTTATGTTAAAAGAGCTTCATTGAAAAATGAAGCTTTTTTATATCCTTAAATTTGTGTTACAAATGTTCAATTGAATCGTTTTTGAAACAAATACCAACCAAGTAAATATGGCTATAACCTACAGAGTAACTCTATTCTTACTATGCTTTTTTCCGAGTATATTATTAGCTCAAGAAAAATTTACACTTAGCGGAACCATTACAGATGGTAAAACCAATGAAACTTTGATAGGTGTCAACATTTTAATACCCGAAATTCAGTCAGGTACGATGACTAATGAATATGGTTTCTATTCGATAACAATACCTGAAGGAACTTACTCCATTCAAATTAGTTATTTGGGTTTTAAAACCATAACAGAAACTATAGTTCTTAATACAAATACCTCCAAAAATTTTCAGCTTCAAGAAGCCGCCGAAAGTTTAGATGAAGTCGTTATCACCGAAAATGTTGAACAGTTAAATATTAGAAAACCACAAATGAGCGTTAACGCTTTATCCATAAAAACAATAAAGCAAATGCCTGTTGTTTTGGGTGAAGTTGATGTCATTAAATCTATAACCCTTTTGCCAGGTGTAACCAATGCTGGCGAGGGTTCTTCGGGTTTTAATGTTCGAGGAGGTGCTGCAGATCAAAACCTTATTCTTTTAGATGAAGCTACCATTTTTAATTCCTCGCATTTATTTGGTTTCTTTTCGGTTTTTAATCCAGATGCGATAAAAGACCTTAAACTCTATAAAGGCGGAATACCTGCAAAATACGGTGGACGTGTGTCTTCGGTACTAGATATCTATCAGAAAGAAGGAAACAGCAGTGAATTTCATATGAATGGAGGTATAGGTCTTATTTCGAGTCGTTTGCTAGCCGAAGGTCCTATAAAAAAAGACAAAGGCTCATTTTTGTTTGGTGGTCGTAGCAGTTATGCACATTTGTTTCTTCCACTTTTCGACCTAGATAACGTAGCCTATTTTTATGATTTAAATACTAAATTAAGTTATCGTTTAAATGATAGAAATAGTATTTTCTTGTCTGGATATTTTGGAAGAGATGTGTTTAGCATACAAGATAGTTTTGAAAACACTTACGGAAACACGGTTGTAAACTTTAGATGGAATCATTTATTTTCAGATAAATTATTTTCTAATGTGTCACTCATTTATTCCGACTATTATTATGGTTTAGACTTAAATTTTGTCGGGTTTGAGTGGGAATCTGGCATTAGAAACTTCAATGTTAAATACGATTTAAAACATTACATCAATAATAATTTCAAGCTAGAATATGGTTTAAATAGCATCTATTATAAATTCAATCCTGGTGAAATTAATCCAAATACCGAAGATTCTGGCATTAATCCATTTAAACTCACAGATAAATATGCTTTTGAAAATGCTGTCTATGCAGATGCAGAACACAAACTTAGCAACAAACTAAGTCTTAGTTATGGTGCTAGGTTTAGCACATTTCATCGTTTAGGACAAGATGAATTGAATAGTTATGAAAATGACAACCCTGTGATTTTTAATCAAGATTTAGGTATTTATGAAAAAGCTGAACCCACTGGAACAGAATCCTTTAGCAGAAGTGATGTTATTGAATCCTTTGCCAATATTGAGCCGCGTTTTTCATTAGCATACCAGTTGAATGATTTTTCGTCCGTAAAAGCTAGTTATAACAGAATGAGCCAGTATTTACATCTGTTGTCAAATACTAGTTCACCGACACCGTTAGATGTCTGGACACCGAGTGGAAAATACATAAAACCGCAGCTTTTAGATCAAGTTGCAGTGGGCTATTTCAGAACATTTAAGGATAATATATTTTCATTAGAGATAGAAACGTTCTATAAAACCATTCAGAATAGAATAGATTATATCGATGGCGCAGATCTAATTGCCAATAACGCCATAGAACAAGTTATTCTTAATGGTGAAGCTAGAGCTTATGGTATGGAGATTTTATTCAGAAAAAATGAAGGAAAATTAAAAGGATGGCTGGCCTATACCCTATCTAAATCAGAGCAAAGAACACCTGGAAGAACTAACATTGAAACTGGTATTAATAACGGTAATTGGTATAATACACCTTTTGACAAGACTCATGATATCTCCTTAACTGCAAGTTATGACTTAAACAAAAAGTGGACATTTAGTTCTAATTTTTTATTTCAAACTGGTCAGCCAGCCACGTTTCCAAATGGTCAATATGAGTATAATGGTATCATAATCCCTAGTTATGAAGGTAGAAATTCTAGTAGACTTCCATCGTATCATAGATTAGATTTTTCTGTAAACTATAACCCAAATCCTGATAGTGAAAAACGTTTTAAAGGCGAATGGGTATTTGGTATTTATAATGCCTACAACAGGCGAAATGCAGCCAACATAACATTTAGGGAAAATAGAATGTCTGGCACCAATGAAGCAGTGAGGTTAGCTATTTTTGGTATTGTACCATCTGTTTCTTATAATTTTAAATTTTAGACTATGAAAAAAAATGTATTGTTACTATTATTTTTCGTTGTATTTACTAATTGTGAAGATGTTATAGACGTAGATTTAAATACAGCTGAACCTCGATTAGTCATAGATGCGTCTATCAATTGGTTTAAAAATACACCAGGAAATGAGCAAAGCATCCGACTCAGTTTAACCGCACCATTTTTTGATGAATCGGTACCACCAGCAAACAATGCCGTTGTCGTTGTTACAGATAGTAACAATAACAGTTTCAATTTTATTGAAGATGGACAAACAGGTGTGTATAGAAACAACAACTTTACACCAATTATTGATGAAGCATATACCCTAACTATTGTTTACGATGGCGAAACCTATGTTGGTACAGAGACATTAAAATCTGTGGTGCCAATAGATTTCGTAGAGCAAAATGATGAAGGTGGCTTTTCTGGTGAAGATATTGAGTTAAAAGCATTTTATACTGATCCAGTAAATGTTGAAAACTATTACTTTTTTGAGTTTATAAGTAATATTGCTGTAATTCCAACTTTAGAGGTGTATGAAGATCGCTTTACAGATGGCAATCAAATTTTCGGCTTCTATACCGAAGAAGATTTAGAAGCAAATGATATTGTAACCATCAGAAATTATGGTGTTTCTGAGCAATTCTATGATTATATGTTCATATTACTGCAACAAGGAAGTGAAAACGATGGCGGACCTTTTGAAACCCAACCAGCCACCGTAAGAGGAAATTGTATTAATACAACAAATCCTGAAAACTTTCCTTTCGGTTACTTTAGACTGTCTGAAGTAGATGAAGTAATTTATACAGTACAATAAACTTGAAATTCTTTATTTTTATAATATGAATTTCGAAAAAACTACGGAAAAAGAATCTCACTATAATCATCTTGAAAAGATGACCATCAATGAGATTATTACCAACATTAACACTGAGGATAAAACAGTTCCATTAGCTGTAGAAAAAGCATTACCTCAAATTGAAGCATTAATTGAAGTTGTTGTAGAAAAACTAAAAGATGGTGGCCGTTTGTTTTACGTTGGTGCTGGTACGAGCGGAAGACTTGGTATTTTAGACGCATCAGAATGCCCACCTACTTTTGGTGTGTCTCACGATTTGGTCATTGGTATAATTGCAGGTGGCGATACCGCTATAAGAAAAGCGGTTGAAAATGCCGAAGATTCCCACACGCAAGGCTGGAAAGATTTGGAAGCGCACCATATTTCAAGTAAAGACGTTGTAGTTGGAATTGCAGCTTCTGGAACAACACCATACGTTATTGGTGCATTAGAAAAATGTAATACAGAAAATATAATAACAGGTTGTATTACGTGTAATAAAAACAGCCCATTGAGCCTAAAAGCTAAGTTCCCAATAGAAGTCATTGTTGGCCCTGAATTCTTAACAGGTAGTTCAAGAATGAAAGCGGGTACTGCACAAAAATTAGTTTTAAATATGATCACTACGACAACTATGATACAGCTTGGTCATGTAAAGGGTAATAGAATGGTAGATATGCAGCTAAGCAATAATAAACTTGTAGATCGAGGTGTAAAAATGATCATGAATGAGCTGAATATTTCAGAGGAAGAAGCTCAAAATTTACTTCAAAAACACAAATCCGTAAGACGCAGTATAGAACAATATGGACGAAAATAACAGAACTGATAAACAATTATTAACTAAGGGATTGAAACAGATGGCTATTTGTCTTGTTCTAATGCTTTTTGGGCCTTACTTATTAAATGTCTCTTTGTATAATGATAAAAAAGATTTTTATATTCCTTTACTTATCCTATCAATACTACTTTGTGTAGCTGCAGTAGCCATGTTGTTTATAGGACTAAATACTATAGGTAATAGCATCTTTAAAAAGAAAAAGTAGAATCTTTTTTTGAATACAACTCAAAACAAAAAGCCCTTACAAATATG
>JAGQZO010000034.1 GCA_020435515.1 Winogradskyella sp.
TCGTTGAGTGGATGTCAGTATTGTGATTAAATGATGAGTAAAGAAAAAATCATACTAGGTATAGATCCAGGAACAACCATAATGGGTTTTGGTCTTATTAAGGTGGTTGGTAAACAGATGCAGTTTATGCAACTGAATGAATTGCATCTCAAAAAGTACGAAGACCACTATCTAAAACTTAAACTCATTTTTGAACGTACCGTAGAGCTTATAGATACCTATCATCCTGATGAAATTGCAATAGAGGCTCCTTTCTATGGTAAAAACGTTCAGAGTATGCTAAAACTTGGACGCGCACAAGGTGTAGCCATGGCTGCAGGTTTATCTCGCGAAGTGCCTATCACAGAATATTCACCTAAGAAAATTAAAATGGCAATTACAGGTAATGGTAATGCCAGCAAAGAGCAAGTTGCTAAGATGTTGCAAAGTACATTACAATTAAAAGAGTTGCCCCAAAACCTCGATTCTACAGATGGTTTAGCGGCAGCTGTTTGCCATTTTTATAACCAAGGTAGAGTTGAGGTGGGTAAAAGCTACACAGGCTGGTCTGCGTTTGTAAAACAGAATGAGGATAGGGTTAAAAAGTAGTTTCTTTGTTTAATCGTTGATTTGTCATTCCGCACTAGATGCGGAATCTATTGTGATATGAAAAATTTAGTTTACATAATTATCCTTCTGCTATTTGGTTGCCAAAATTCAAAGGAGAATGGACACACCAATTTAACTGCTGAAAATGAAATTGAAGAAGTTGAAATGGTTAATGTTTGTACTGGTGTGGATCTGCAACTTGAAGCAACTTATCATAGGTCTGAGTTGATGGAACAACTGGCAAGACAAGATTTTCTAGATCCTATAAACAAGTTGCCACTAAAAGAGAAATTAACTCAATTGTTAAAGCGTAAAGATGAGGTTATCTACCTAAGCCTCTCTAATATGAAATTAAGAGAGTTGCCAAAAGAAGTTTTTGAATTTAAAAATTTAGTAGCAATAGACATTTCTGGAAATAATTTTATAAATAAAGAAAAACTTATTGAAGATTTGGCAAAAATACCAAAGCTCAAAATTTTAGATTTTATATGGGCAGATCTTAAAAAGCTTCCAGAAAACATTGATTTGTTAGCTAATCTGGAAGTGCTATCATTAGCAAGCAATAATCTTACTGCTTTAAGTGAAGATATTGGGAAACTAACTAAATTAAAATACTTAGGATTAAGTAACAATAAGCGCTTAAAAGATTTGCCAGAATCGATTAAGAACCTAAAGTGTCTCCAATTATTAAATGTTTCAGGCACTGGCTTAACAAGACTGAGGGAAGAAATTTCCGAGAATAGAGAGTTGGTTATTCTTTTAGCTAATGCTTCAAACATAGAAACCATACCTGAAAAAATTGGTAATTTAACCAAGCTTGTAACTTTAAATGTCGCAGCCAACAAGATCAGTAAAGTTTCTGAATCAATGGGGAAGTTGCAAAACCTACAAAAACTCAGCTTAGCGTCTAATAATTTAACATATTTACCCAAAAGTATTTCAGAATTAAAGAACTTGCAAATGATCACTCTAGACTATAATAAATTTAAAACCTTTCCTAGAGAGGTTTTGGGTTTGGATAATTGCTTCAACTTAGCGGTTCAAAACAATGCTTTTCCTACAATTCCAGCAGAAATAGGAAAAATGAAATCATTAACCCATCTTTTAGTAGATCATGAAGTTATTACCGATGAAAATATTGAAGCCATTAAAGCTGTCAATCCAGAGTTAAGAGTGATTAGACAAGATACACGTAGGTATGTTAAAGGTCCAAAGCGAAAAAACTAATGGCTGGCATCTACATACATATTCCTTTTTGCAAACAGGCTTGCCATTACTGCGATTTTCATTTTTCGACCACATTAAAAAAGAAAGGTGAGTTGGTTGAGGCTTTAGCTAAAGAAATAGAATTGCGTAAGGAGGAGTTTAAGGATACAGAAGTACAAACCATTTATTTTGGCGGAGGAACACCAAGTTTATTGACAAATGATGAAATAGAGTTATTGATTAATACGGTTTACAAGAATTATAAAGTAACCGCCAACCAGGAAATCACACTTGAAGCCAATCCTGATGATTTATCTAAATCTAGAATTTTAGAATTATCCAAGAGTTCAGTAAATCGCTTATCAATCGGCATTCAATCCTTTTTTGAAAGTGATTTAAAATTGATGAACAGAGCCCATAATGCCGAAGAAGCAGAAGCTTGTTTAGAGGAAGCTACAAAACATTTTGATAATATATCTGTTGATTTAATTTACGGCATTCCTGGTGCTTCAAATGAACAATGGCTTCAGAATATTGAAACGGTATTAAACTACAATATACCTCACATATCAAGCTATGCCTTAACCGTTGAACCAAAAACCGCTCTGGCGTCTTTCATACAAAAAGGCATTGTTGATGCTGTAGATGACGAGCAAGCACACGAACAATTTCATTTACTTAAGAACAGACTTGAAATTTCAGGTTTTATACATTACGAACTCTCTAATTTTGGAAGAGAAGGGTATTTCAGCAAAAATAATACTGCTTACTGGCAAGGTAAACCATACATTGGTATTGGGCCATCTGCACATTCGTTTAATGGGAAACAACGTGGTTGGAACGTGAGAAACAATAGCAAGTATATAAAAGCAATTCAGCAAAACAAATTACCAATTGAGGTTGAAACTTTAACCACAACAGATCGATATAACGAATACATTATGATAGGTCTTAGAACCATTTGGGGAGTGTCGCTAGATAAGGTTGAAAAAGATTTTGGGAAAATGTATAAGGATTACTTAATTGAGCAGGCTAATGTTTTTATAAATCAACATTTATTGTATATTGATGATAAGCATATACACGTTACTAAAAAAGGACAATTTTTAAGTGATGGTATTGCGAGCGAATTATTTAAACTTAATTTGGAGTGATTGCAACTATAGAATACAATTCAAGAAAACTAAAAATAGATTTAGAACAGCCTTTAGACATTTCAATTTCAATAAAAGATGGAAAATCAAACGTCAATGCATGGTATATTGGGCCACCAAAAATAGAACCAGAAGTTTTTGATGATGATGTTATAAGTGTAGAAAATGGTGCTTCGGTTAATTTTAATACTATTACCTTTAATCCACATTCTCATGGTACGCATACAGAAACCGTAGGTCATATAGTAAAAGAGAAATATTCAATAAATAAATACCTCAAAAGATTTTTCTTTTTAGCAGAAGTAGTTACCGTTGCGCCAGAAAAACGAGATATGGATAATGTAATCTCAGCCAAACAATTGCAATTTGCTTTAGGTAACAAAAAACGGGATGCCTTGGTTGTGAGAACAATACCCAATACTAATGATAAAATAACAAAACAATATTCTAATACTAACTGGACATACTTTGAAGAAGATGCTATAAGGTTATTGGTAAAAAAGGGAATAAAGCACTTACTGGTAGATCTACCGAGTATAGATAAAGAAGAAGATGGAGGCGAATTAAAAGGGCATAATGCATTTTGGAATACTAATGGAAAGATTAGAAAAGATGCTACAATAACCGAGTTTATCTATGTGTCTAATAAGATTGAAGACGGATCGTATTTTCTTAACCTTCAAATTGCGTCATTCGAAAACGACGCCACACCTAGTAAGCCCGTTTTGTATAAAATTTTAGAATAAATAAGTAAAATCTTGTCATGCTGAACTCCTGTCTTCCGACAGGCAGGTGTTTCAGTATCTGATACCTTATGTAAAATATAGCAAAGTGACTGTGGCATTATATTAGTGTCTCAATAATATCTATGGAAACATTTTTTATAATCATTATAAGTATATTGGTAACATTGGGTTTAGTTACCATTTTTAGGCAATGGAAAACCAAAAAGAAAACCAGCGAACAATCTATTGTTCTTCTCGACAAAATAAAGCGTGTTTGTAAGTTTATAACGGTTGAAGGAGATTTTGCCGAAATTTATCACTATGAAGATGTTAAAGAAAAGTTCCTAAAATTAATTTCTAGTAGAAAGAAAGCTTTAATTGTCATAAATGCCAAAGCCCATGTAGGGTTCGATTTAAGTAAAGTACAAATGCGTTCAGACTTAAAATCTAAGACTGTAGTGCTATCCCATTTTCCACAGCCCGAGGTTTTGTCTATTGAAAGTGATATCAACTACTACGATAAACAAGATGGCATGTTCAATAAATTTGAAGCTTCAGACTTAACTGAGTTGCACACCAAAGCCAAAGAGCATATTTTGGATAAAATTCCTGAAAGTGGCTTGTATAATGTTGCTA
>JAGQZO010000035.1 GCA_020435515.1 Winogradskyella sp.
TGGTCTACATCATTTTCCCAGAAACCTAGACGATTTAACCCTGTATTAAACTTAATGTGTACAGGATAGTCTTTTTGTTCTTGTGACTCTGAAATTTTTATAAACTCATCTAAAATTCTCGGGCTATAAATGCTTGGCTCTAAACAACGTTCTATAATAGTCTTAAAATTTACAGGCTGAGGATGCAGCACTAAAATAGGCGTTGTAATACCTTCATCCCTGAGCAGAACGCCTTCTTTAGCGTATGCTACAGCTAAGTAATCTACATTAAGTGTTTCTAAATGTTTAGCGATAGCAACAGAATCGCTACCATAAGCAAAGGCTTTAACAACAGCTAAAAATTTAGTGTTGGGTTGTAGTTTGGATTTTAGATATTTGAAATTATGCGTTAAAGCACTTAAATCAATTTCCAGGACAGTTTCACTCGCTTTTGGCATCCGACTTATTTTCTTTAGCTTTTACTTCTTCGGCATCTTTTACCTTCATCTGTCTCACCTTATCGCGGAGCATGGATTTGTAAAAAGCAGCACGACTCAAAGGCTCGTATTCTTCTACCTCTCCGAGCAAAACCAAATCATCGCTTTGGGCTTTTCTATAACTATATTGTGCCAAATTACCTGTTTTGGTACAGATGGCATGCACTTTTGTAACATATTCTGCAGTTGCCATTAGATAAGGCATTGGGCCAAAGGGATTGCCTTTAAAATCCATATCTAATCCTGCTACTATTACGCGCACACCTTTATTGGCCAAGTCATTGCATACCCTTACGATTTCATCATCAAAAAACTGAGCCTCATCAATACCAACCACATCGCAACCATCAGCCAAAATAGGAATATTGGCAGCTGCTGGTACTGGCGTAGAACGGATTTCGTTAGCATCATGGGAAACCACTTTTTCGTCATCATAGCGCACATCAACAGCAGGTTTAAAGATTTCAACCTTTTGTCTCGCAAATTGCGCTCGCTTCAATCGGCGAATCAACTCTTCGGTTTTACCAGAGAACATTGATCCACAAATCACCTCGATCCACCCAAATTGTTCTTTATGATTTACCGTATTTTCAAGAAACATTTCGTAATTTTAGCACTAAAACGTAGTCAATTTTCGTTTGTATAAAGGTCAATCAAAAATATTAAAAATCAAAAGTAATTGGTACGAAACATCCGCTATTTATTTTTAAATAAAAATAGTATGGTTTAAAGATGTTTTGCGAGACTTTACTAAAAAATAAACTTAGAACACATGAAAAAGAAATTAGAATCAGAATTAATTAGCATTGCACACAGGATTCTAAAATTAAAGGGAAGAGAAGACGTTGATAGAATGCATGAAGAGGTTGCTAAGCTTTATGAAAAGCTCACAGTTTTAAAATTTGCACATGAGAATTTTGAAGACCATATGCCAACAATAGGTAATGACTCTTCTTTTTTCGGTATGTTAGATACAGCTTTTAATAATACCGTAAGTGATAATATTGTAATCGGAAATAAAACCTACATCAATGTAGATGAAGTTGAGGATGATGATATTATGGAACCTGTGATGGAAAAAATTAAGGATATGGTAGCTCAAATGCCAGGCGAAAGTCAACAGGTAGATGTTATGGTTGAAGAAGCGGTTGCAAATGAAAAGCCAACCACTATAGAGTTTGAAAATATTAGCTCTGATTTTGGAGATATCCCAGAATTTGAACCTGTTGAAGAAGCCAGAAAGCGTGAGGCTGAGCAAGCTAAAAAATCATTAAATGATAAGCTAAAGGGCAAAGGACTTCAAATAGGGTTGAACGATAAATTAGCTTTTATAAAGCACCTTTTTGAAGGGAAAAATGAAGATTATGACCGAGTCATCTCTCAAATAAACACTACCGATTCTCTTTCTGAAGCCAGAAAATTAATTTTCGACATGGTAAAACCCGACTATAATAATTGGGAAGGCAAAGAAGAGTACGAAGAACGCTTTATAGAAATTGTAGAGGGTAAATTTAACTAAGGAAGCAAAAGTACAATTGCAAACTTTAAATGAGTAAACTATACTTAGTACCAACACCCATTGGAAATTTAAAAGACATGACTTTTAGAGCCGTTGAGGTTTTAAAAGAAGTAGGTTTAATACTAGCTGAAGATACAAGAACTTCAGGAAAGCTTTTAAAGCATTTTGAGATTTCCACACATATGCAAAGCCACCATATGCACAATGAGCATAAAACGGTTGATCACTTAATCGAGAAACTAAAATCGGGAATGACGATTGCTGTGATTAGTGATGCAGGCACACCTGCGATTTCCGACCCAGGGTTTTTATTAGTTAGAGCATGTGTAGAAAACAATATTGAAGTTGAATGTTTGCCAGGCGCTACAGCCTTTGTGCCTGCATTGGTAAATAGTGGTTTACCAAACGATAAGTTTGTATTTGAAGGTTTTTTACCTGTTAAAAAAGGTCGCCAAACCAGATTATTGCTTTTAGCAGAAGAAACCCGAACCATGATTTTTTACGAAAGTCCACATAAGTTAGTAAAAACCTTAAGACATTTCTGTGAGTATTTTGGTGAAGATAGACCGATTTCTGTATCGAGAGAACTCACCAAACTTTATGAGGAAACTGTAAGAGGAACAGCAAAAGAAGTTTTAGAACATTACACCAACAAACCACCTAAAGGCGAGATTGTTGTTGTGGTTGGAGGGAAGAGGTAAATTTTAATATAAGTTATTTATAAGGTTCTTCAATAGTAACCTAAGGATTCATTTATGTTAAAAACTCTGGTTTGAAGAAATTGTGGTGTTTGAGTTAAGAAAAGGAGTGGAATAAAAGAAATTAATAATACTTTTTCCACCCCTTTTTATATTCTTTTAAAGGTCACAATAGACTATCAAGCCTAAACTCATTGAATGTGTTTCAATATTTAATAATGGGTTGGTGTTACTAACATTGGATATGCCTCTGTACCATCACGAAAATAATATGTGGTTTGTGGTACCTGTTGACCATTTATTTGAGTCAAATTAACACTTAAGGTGTCAGACAAATCTATCTTTCCTGTAATATCTAAAGGAACTTCTGAAGAGATTATTTTCACATTAATAGAGCCATCCTCGTTTATTGGTACCAAAGCTCTATTGGTCACAGAATTATTAATATTTGTGTTTTCATTAGCATATGCTTTGGGAATCAAATCAATCTTATCTAGAGATAAGAAAGTTAGATTTAAAGCAATAACTAAGAGTACGGTTTTGGTAAATAAATTATTTGTTTTCATAATAATTGATTTTTGATATGTTTTTAGTCTTTCTCAAAAACACTACACTCGTCTGCAAAAACACCAGTCCATTTTAGTTCATTACCCTTTATGCTAAAGCGTTCAACATTGCCAAACATATTTACTGCTAACACACCGTCTTCAACACTCCCGGAGACAGAAGCACCACTGACACCTGCAAATTTTAATTCGTAGGTTTTATCAGAAAGTTTAATTATTTCTATAGTAATATTATTCTTTTTTTTGCACTTCCAAAGACCTTCATAATCAGGCCCACTGCAACTAACAGTAGTTATTAATGTAATTAACAATGTCAGTTTAGCTGTAATTTGTTTTAAAGTTTGCATAGCGTTTATTTTTTAGAAATTATTTTTAAGTAGAGTACCATTTTTAATGAAAGTTGATACAGCTCTCTAACAAGCCCAATACCTAATGGCGCAAAATAAGTAGCTGCAACCATCCCTAAAAAGCTACCAAAACCTCCAGTATATTTATTTAATCCAGCAATAAGTGCTAGTATAATTCCAATAGGATATATGATAGCGATCAGAGCATCAAACATGCGGATAAACCAGGTAAATAAAGGAAATTCTGATGAGAGTACTTTTTCTTCAGATTCTAGAGAATCTGAGTTGGCTAAATTTAAAAGAGCGCTTTTGTAAATTTGAAATGGTAATGTAAATGGTTTTACAATAATAAGTTCCAATACTTTTAGTAGCGCTTTGCCGAAATCAATTTGTTTTACTTCTTCCATGACGATATGATTTATTAATTATTTAAAAGTTCAGTTTTATTTCTTTAAAAGTTTATAGCTTACACTACCCAAATCACTATGTAATTTTAAAATGTAAACACCACTGCTTAATGTACTTACATTTATTTTTGTCATATTTTTTGATGATTCAAATACAGTTTTACCTCTTGTGTCGAAAATGCTAATTTTGGTAATGTTTAAATCCAGTGCTGATGAAATATTTACTATATCTTGGGTTGGATTTGGATAAACAGAAATGCTGTTATATACGTTTTCAGGAATACTTAAGAATCCACCTACCTCAAATTCTTCCATATCATATATAGACCAAGTTCCATCACTATTTTTTGCACGTATGAAAAAATAATGTGTACCTTGTGTTAAACCAAAAGTATCTATATTGTTTATTACTTGACCGCTTTGGTTGGTTGCCGTAACAGAGAAGATTTCATCGTCGGTATCTATAAAATACTCGTATTCTATTAAAGAAGTTTCACTATTATCTAAGACATAAAATAATTTTTGGTCATAGTGACTCCAGATGTCATCTTGCGACTTTACCCTTACAAAGAGTTTGTGTATGCCTTCTTCAAATTCTTGAGAAATGTCCAAAGTAGTGGTAAATGCGTCTTGGCTTGGCACGTTAATTACTGTGGCGTTTCCAAAACCAGGGTCAATATCAAAGTAGTATTCAGCTTGGATGATATTTTGAGTTGTATTTTGTATTTTGGTTACATAAACCAATTTTCTGTCGTAGTGACTCCATGTTTCATTCTCGTTAAAAGCCCTAACAAATAAATTGTGTAAACCATTGTCAAGATTTTCTGTTGCAATGTTATAGGTTTGAGTAAGCGCACCTGTATTTACATTTGCATCAAGAGCAGTACCATTGCCCAAACCAGGATCTATATCAAAAAAGTATTCTAAATTGGTTACAGACTGTGGATAAATCCCGTTACATAAAAAAGTAACCAATAGGATTAATATTATATGTTTCATTGTATTATGATTTTTAATTTGAAGATGCCTGAATTGTTACCTGTAAAGGCTCTCCTTCTTGTACGGTTTGTGTTATGTTGGTAATGTTTACTGAAGGTAAGCCATAAGTAATCCCTAACATATTAAATAAGTAGCCACTAGAGTTGTAAAGGCCTATATCTTCACCATCTGTTCCTGCACCAATAGCGGGTGAGCCTGCTTGTAGGTGGTAATCGTCATTGTAGGCATCAAACACATTGTCAGTAACGTTAACGAATTGTGGGTTGATGTTGTTTAAGTTTCCTGATCCAGCCAGAACATTAAAGATGTCTCCGTTAGGGCTATACGTTAAGCAGTTTGTGAATTGAATATTGTCATTAGCACTTACATCTCCAGAATTGGCATTTAATTTTAAAATGATACTGTTTTCAATAACTAATTCGGTATTGTTCCCAGATTCATTGGTAATTAATATTTGACTGGTATAGCAAAAGAAAATATTGTTTTTAATTGTTACTGTTTCAGGATAAAAAATATAAATGTCGTCTAAAAAAATATTATTTGTTATAACTCCATTTTGAATAGGACTTGTAATACTGCTAGGTGCTCCAAGGATGTTGACTACATTTCCTGTAAGAATGAAATTATTAATCCCTCCTGTAGTAAAATCAAAATCAATCCAATTAATATAATTGTTTTTAAAAATTAAATTGTTAACTGTATTTTCATCTGTAAAGTAGATTTTATCTGTAAAATATAGCCCACTAAAGATGGAACCAGAAGCATTAGGATAAATCTCAATATTGTCAACATAGCTTATCTTATTATTTTCACTATGGCTTCGACCTATAAAACTAAGTTGCTTATTTAAAATTGCATCACCATAAGAAGTGGCAGATGGTTGAATGTAAAGTGTATCTCCATTAACAGCGGCATCTATTGCATCTTGTAAGTTGGCGTAAATAAGATTGGGAACTTCAACAACTCCAAGATTGTTGTCTACAGTAATGGTATTTTGTGCATAACCTATAAAGGTAGTAAGTATTGTAAGAAGTGTAAGAAGTTGTTTTGGTTTCATAATTACGAGATTTATAGATTAATAACACCATAAAACTATCAGTACAATTACATTATATCAATCATAAATTATTTTCTGCTGAGGTTGAATTATTTTCTGCAACATCAAAAGATTATAAACTAAAAAGCTTAACTTTAACCTATTGTCTTTTAGTTGGTTGGTTAATAGCAGAATCTAATCAAATAGACATGAGGAGGCATATATTTTTCGCTTTTTTTACCTTTTTAATAACCGCTGTTCTTTTTGGGCAACAGCAAAAGGTTGATTCTTTAAAGCAGTTGATACTTCAAAGCAAACAGCCAGACAGCACAAGAGTATCAAACTTATTAAACTTGTCATATGCCATAAACAATGTAAATAGTGATAGTGCTTTGGTTTATGTTGAAAAAGCTATGGAGCTGTCTAGGCAATTAAACTGGAGCAAAGGAATAGCACTCTCTAACCGTCAAAAAGGACTTGTTTTTTATCACAAATCAGATTATTTCAACGCACTTGCCTGCTGGCAAAAAGCCTTAGACTCTGATCTTAGTAAAAATAATAAGCTGTTTGAAGCTTCTGTTTATAGCAACATTGGGAACTTATATGCCGATTTAGCTGAGTACGATAAGGCTTTAGAAAGTTATGAAAAGTTTTTAGACATTTCTAAATTAGAAAAGTCACCAAAAGATGAGCTTATAGCAACCTTTAGTGTAGCTACGGTTTATACAGAGCAAGGCAAATATAAATATGCCATAAACAAATTTTTAAGAGCTTATGATTTGGCCGAAGCTAACAATTTAGATTTCTATATACCAACAATTTGTAATAATTTATCTAAAACCTATTCGTATTTATCTGATAACGAAAAAGCCATTAAGTATCTTAATATTGGCATTGAAAAAGCAGAAAATCAGAATGATATATTCACATTGGCTCTTTTAAAAAGAAATTTAGCTGAGCAATATTTCAATAAAGATGACCTTATAGAAGCCGAAACTTTATTACAAGAAAGTATTTCACTCTCTCAATCCTATAAAACATTAGAACGAGAAGCACAATCTCTTAGATTATTATATCAGATTTATGAAAAACAAGATAAGTTCAAAGAAGCTTTAGAAACTCATAAAACCTATATATCCTTACGTGATAGCATTATAAATGAAGATACCAAAGCCGAATTTATAGAACGTAATTTAACTTTTGAGAGCCAAAAGCTGAAAACGCTTGCAGATGAAGAAATAAAACGCCAAAAACTCATAAAAAATGGATCTATTTTAGGCGGAAGTTTATTAGTAGTATCTGCAATTTTTGGATTAATAGTATACAAAAGAAAGCGCGATGCTATTTCTAAAAAACAAAAAGCAGAGTTTAGTGCAGCAGTTGCCAATACAGAGTTGAAAGCACTTAGGGCGCAAATGAACCCACATTTTATTTTTAATTCGCTAAACTCAATTAACGATTACATTTCAAAAAACGATGCAAACTCCGCGAGTAAATACCTCACTAAGTTTGCTAAAATAATGCGACAAACGCTCGAAAATTCTAATCAAAAGGAGATAACACTTCAAGATGATTTACAACTTATAGAACTTTATATGCAAATAGAAGCCATGCGCTTAGACAATAAATTTTCCTATAGTATAGAAGTGGATGAGGCTATTGATGTAGAGAATACCTTAGTACCACCATTGATTCTTCAGCCATTTATAGAGAACAGTATATGGCATGGAATTTCAAAAAAAGAAGACAAAGGACATATTAAAATTCAAATTAAAAAAGATAAAGATATGATTGTTTGTGTTGTAGATGATGATGGTGTGGGTTTGAAAGAAAATAAAGGAAATTCTGAAAGAATATCTTTAGGACAAAGCATTACAAAAGATCGAATAGATATTATAAATAAGATCAAGAAAACCAAAGGAACAGTGGTAATTAAAAACAAACCAGAAGGAAAAGGTGTTAATGTAGAAGTTAAACTTCCTTTAGAAATAGCATTTTAGATGATAAAAGCCATAATAGTAGATGATGAACAACATTGCATAAATGCTTTGCTGAAACTTGTAGAGCCTATAAGCAATACTATAAAAATTACTAACACCTTTAATTCGGTTGATGAAGCACTACTTAAGGTACAAGAAATTTCACCCGATTTGGTTTTTCTCGATGTTCAAATAAATGATAAGACAGGGTTTGACTTTTTAGAAGAATTGGAAACAATACCTTTTGAAGTCATCTTTACCACAGCTCACGAAAAGTATGCAGTTCAAGCTTTTAAGTTTAGTGCTGTGGATTATTTGTTGAAACCAATAGATGAAGACGATTTTACACAAGCCATTAGTAAATTGAATTTAAAAATTGAAGCTAAGGATTTTTCAAAAAAGGTAAAAAGTTTATTGAGCAATGTAACTAAGAATGATGGTCAAAAAAGAATAACCATACCAACTTCTGAAGGCTTAGAATTTTTGGATGTGGCAGATATTATTAGATGCGAATCTGATGTGAATTACACAACTATTTACACCAACGATAAACGTTCTTTGGTTGTATCTAAAACCCTAAAATGGTTTGAAACACTTTTGCAAAATGCAGGGTTTTTTAGGATACACAACTCACATTTAATAAACCTTAGTTATATAAAGAAATACACAAAAGGAAAAGGCGGTTACGTAACCTTATCCGATGACTCTAACATAGAAGTATCTACACGAAAAAAAGAAGGGTTTATTAAGGCTTTGGAGTTTATGATGTGATTTTTGTAAATACGATTGCTTTGAGAAATATTCTATCCTGTATCTATAATTTTCAATATTTCTTTGAGCTTTTCAAATTCAAAAAGAAATAAAAGAATTAATATACCCATAAGTGGATATATGACCTTGTAAACAATAAATTTCAAACACCTAAGTGTATATTTCCCCTTCAACCCGATATTTATTAACCCCATAAGTTTTAATTTTTTAAGCCAAATTAAATCAAGCAGATATAGTTTGCTGTGACATGGTTTTACCAAGGTCGCTAATAAGAATATATTTTAAAAGGACACAAAAAAACCTCACCATTTCTGATGAGGATTGAATCTAATATGTCTAAAAATCTAGTAATCTAAAGAGGTCTAGTAAATACTTCCATCATGCTTCCCCTTTTCCCAACCATGTTTTCCTAAGTACTGGTACGCACTTTCTACGGCTCCAGTTTCAATATCGGTTCCCATTGAGTCGTTCCAACGGTTGAGGTAACCAAAAAGTGAAATCACTCCAAGCATTTCTACAATTTCTCCTTCGTCCCAATGTTGGTATAGACGTTCTTTTATGTCTGCATTAACAGCATTTGGTACTTGGCTAGCCGCCAAACTAAAATCTAAAGCAGCACGCTCAGCCTCATTAAATGCAGGATGCGTTTTGTATTCCCAAATATTATCGAGTTGTTCTTGTTCGGCACCATAACGTTCAGCTGCTCTAATGGCATGTGCCTGGCAGTATCTGCAACCTGTAGCGTTACTACTTACCCAAGCAATCATTCGCTTTAAAGCAGAAGTTACGCGACCTTCATT
>JAGQZO010000036.1:0-312 GCA_020435515.1 Winogradskyella sp.
TGGTAGTAGTAATTATGGTACAAAATCCTAAAGGAGGAGGTTTATCATCTTCTTTTGGTGGCGGAAGCACACAACAGTTGGGCGGTGTAAAAAAGACAGGAGATTTCTTAGATAAGAGTACTTGGTTTTTAGGTACAGCATTAATTGTTTTAATCCTTGCCTCTAACTTAACCATAGACTCTGGTAATGATATTGATTCTAAAGCTTTAGACGAAAAAGAGGCTATAGAAACACCTGCATCAACTCCAACAAATACTGATGCTGGCACTACTGATGGTACAGAAGGGAATTAATAATTCTCAAAACAAACAA
>JAGQZO010000036.1:341-1262 GCA_020435515.1 Winogradskyella sp.
GACTCAGCCAACTTTTATAGTTGGCTTTTTTATTTCCAATAGCTTAGATGAGTTTGTCTGCAAGTTTGTCAGTCTATATGTCTTGGCATAATTTTCGAACAATGCTAAAGCATTAAAACAAATTTTAATTAATCAAAATATTATAACAAATGGCTTTAAACATTAAACCTTTAGCAGACCGTGTTCTTGTAGAACCTATGGAGGCTGAAACTAAAACAGCTTCTGGTATTATTATTCCAGATAATGCAAAAGAAAAACCGCAAAAAGGAACTGTTGTTGCAGTTGGTAACGGCAAAAAAGACGAACCTTTAACTGTTAAAGTTGGTGATACTGTTTTATACGGAAAATATGGTGGCACTGAATTAAAGTTAGAAGGTAAAGACTATTTAATGATGCGCGAAAGCGACATACTAGCAATTGTTTAATCTACACTGTCATTCTGTAGTTCTTACGGAATACACTTCAAACAAAAAACTAACATTAATAAAATTCTTGCATTCGCAGGAAAACAAAAAAATAAATTAAAATGGCAAAAGATATAAAATTCGATATTGAAGCACGCGACGGGCTTAAACGTGGTGTTGATGCTTTAGCAAATGCAGTAAAAGTAACTTTAGGACCTAAAGGCAGAAACGTAATTATTGGCAAATCGTTTGGTGCTCCTCAGGTAACTAAAGATGGTGTTTCAGTAGCAAAAGAAATTGAGCTAGAAGACGAGCTTGAAAACATGGGAGCTCAAATGGTAAAGGAAGTCGCTTCTAAAACAAACGACTTGGCTGGTGATGGTACAACAACCGCAACCGTTTTGGCACAAGCTATTGTAAAAGAAGGTTTAAAAAATGTTGCTGCTGGTGCTAACCCAATGGATTTAAAACGTGGTATTGACAAAGCTGTTGAAGCCATTACTGCAGATTTAGAAAA
>JAGQZO010000036.1:1344-19410 GCA_020435515.1 Winogradskyella sp.
ATTGGCGAATTAATTGCAAAAGCTTTTGGTAAAGTTGGTAAAGAAGGTGTTATCACTGTTGAAGAAGCTAAAGGAACTGATACGTATGTAGATGTTGTTGAAGGTATGCAATTTGACAGAGGTTATTTATCTCCATACTTTGTGACAGATGCTGACAAAATGATAGCAGACTTAGACAATCCATACATTTTATTATTCGATAAGAAGATTTCTAACTTACAGGAAATTCTTCCAATATTAGAGCCTGTAGCACAATCTGGGCGTCCGTTATTAATCATCGCAGAAGATGTAGAGGGTCAAGCCTTAGCTACCTTGGTAGTTAATAAATTGCGTGGAGGTCTAAAAATAGCTGCTGTAAAGGCGCCAGGTTTCGGTGACAGACGCAAAGCCATGTTGGAAGACATCGCCATCTTAACTGGTGGTACCGTAATTTCTGAAGAAAGAGGTTTCTCTCTTGAAAATGCTGACTTATCAATGTTAGGTACTGCTGAAACTGTTACAATAGATAAGGACAATACAACAATTGTAAATGGTTCTGGTAATGCATCAGATATCAAAGCAAGAGTCAACCAAATTAAAGCTCAGATAGAAACTACAACATCAGACTATGATAAAGAAAAACTTCAAGAGCGTTTAGCAAAACTTGCTGGTGGAGTTGCTGTATTATATGTCGGAGCTGCTTCTGAAGTTGAAATGAAAGAAAAGAAAGATCGCGTTGACGATGCCTTACACGCTACACGTGCTGCTGTAGAAGAAGGTATTGTTGCTGGTGGTGGAGTTGCTTTAGTGCGTGCCAAGAAAACTTTAGAGAAACTTACCACTGATAACCTAGATGAAACTACAGGTGTACAAATCGTGAATAAAGCGATTGAAGCTCCATTAAGAACGATTGTTGAAAATGCAGGCGGTGAAGGTTCTGTGGTTATCAACAAGGTACTAGAAGGCAAAAAAGATTTTGGTTACGATGCAAAGTCTGAAGAATACGTAGATATGCTTAAAGCTGGTATTATCGATCCTAAGAAAGTAACTCGTATCGCTTTAGAGAATGCTGCATCTGTAGCTGGTATGATCTTAACTACTGAGTGTGCTTTAGTTGATATTAAAGAAGAATCTTCTGGAATGCCACCGATGGGTGGAGGCGGAATGCCAGGCATGATGTAGTCCATAGCAAGTACAAGAAATGAACTCACTCTGGTAAGTATAGTTAAGTTGAGTTTTAATAGTAAAACAAAAGCCTTTGATGAAAATCAAGGGCTTTTATTTTTTCCACTTTTATTATAACTTAGAGCAAACCAACACTTTATCTTTTATGAAAAAGAAAATCTCATATGCTTTTGGTGAAATATTAATTGTCATTGTTGGCATTTCTATAGCCTTTAGCCTAAACAAATGCGCTGAAGACAATAAAAGTAAAGCGCAGAAAAAGCAATACATTACTAGTCTAAAACAAGATATTGAACAAGACAAAGCTCAACTAGAAGGTAATATAAATCTCATTAAAGAAAAGATTGAAATTGTCTCAAGTCTTTTACCAAAATTAGCAAATCCAGACCCAAACATTAATTATGATATTAGAGATATATACAAAATAGCGAAGTTAACAGATTTTACACCAAAAGATTTTACCTATCAAGCATTGGTTAACTCGGGTGACCTAAAGCTTATCGATAATTTAGAATTGAAAAAAGCTATTGAGAGGCACTACTCAAATTACAAAGCCATATTAAATGCTTATGAACGCCAAGAAATTATAAATAAAGATTACTTAGAAAATTATTTTATCTACAACACCGATTATGATCTTATGAGCGAAGGTAAATCGCCTTTTAAAGATGAAAAACTTCTTAAAAATATGATGCAAGCCATCAGAGGGTCTTTTATGATAAAATTTGATGCCACTGAGATGGGTATTAAAAGTTGTGATAGCCTATTAGCGTTCTTGTAAAGATATAGCTCGAAAAACATTAACCTTTTAATAAAAGGACAATATCAATTTAGTACAACATTAATCAAAGTGATTAATCCAATTAATAAAATTAAGCTCAATGAAATCTTCTTAAATTTATCTTGAGGAATATAATTCAGTATCTTTTTTCCAATTGCAGTACCAATAAAACCAATTACTATTAAAAAAGGGATATAAATTAAATCATGATTATGGATAAATCCGTTATAGTAATACACAAATGTCCTTGAGAAGTCAATTAAAAAGTCTATAAAAGCTGATGTTGCAATGAAAGCACTTTTTTCCAAGTTAAACGCAGCCATAGTTAATCCTCTAATAGCACCACCTGTTCCTAAAAGTCCAGCTGAAAATCCTGATAAGCCACCACCAATTAAAGCATTTCTTTTATTTGGACTTATGATTAAATCACTTTTTATTAAAAACACAATTGCCAAAACAACTAAGAATAAACCTAGAAACAACTCTAGATAATTGCTATTAAAAACCTTTGCAAGTAATCCACCTACGACCACAAAGATTACAGAAGGAACTCCGATATTAATGAGCAATTTTTTGTCTAATCCTTTTTTGAACAAAACTATTTTACTCAGATTGCTTGATAGATGGTAGATAGCAGTAAGACCTAAAACCGATTCAAAATCGAAATAAAAGTTTGCGATTGGCACAAAGAAAACAGACGACCCAAACCCACCTATTGTCCCTAAAACCTCAGCAATCAAGGCTAAAAATAGAAATATATAGCTTAGGTCTCTCATTTCATTTTAATTACCTACTATCCAAGTTCGATTAAAATTTCAAAACAATCAAATTAAAGGCATAAAAAAACCTGAACATATGTACAGGTTTTTTGTCTTAATTTAGTTCTCTTTTTTCTTTTCCCCCTCATGGTCTTTAACTACATCCTTGTCACGATATCTACAGCATGGGTGAACAGCATCGTAAGCTTCATCTGTTGCTTTTATCTCTTTTGTGTCGTGTCCAACATCTGCTATTTTTTGAGCAATAGTTTTTAAGTCGGTTTTACGCTCATCATATATTAATTTCAACTCGTGCGTTTCTATGCTCCAAACCGCAGATTTCACACCTTTTGTTCTAATTGCAGCTTTTTCTATACGCTCTTTACACATACCGCATACACCATCAACTTCCATTGATGCTTTGGCATTTTTATTTTGTGCGAATGTTACTGTTGTTATTAATAACGCTAAAATTAAAGTTAGTTGTTTCATTTTGTTATTGTTTTTGTCATTCTGAACTCCTGTCTGCCGACAGGCAGGTGTTTCAGAATCTAATTATTTATTTTTTTATTGTGGACTCCTGCCTTCGCAGGAATGACAGTTTATTTAATTTTAAATCGTAATCCTGCGTAATACATACTTCCAAATATTGGTCCATAGACAAAATTAGCATCAAAATTTGACCCAAAAGGATTATCTGGACTTAATACAGGATTGGGTTGTCTTAAATTAGTTACATTTTCACCTCCTAAATATAGTTCAAAATTAGTAGAAAATACTTTGGTAACTTGAAGGTTTAGCGTTCCTACTGTTGGTGATAACTCGCCCAACTGAAATTCTGTTGGGCTTAACTGGGTACTTGGAAGACGTTGAGAGTCTAACCAATTATACGTGGCGTCAAACTTCCACTGAGAACCATCCTCTTTTTTTGGCGTTTCATATGCCACATTCATAAAAAAACGGTTTCTGGGTATTAAGGGAGATTGTAACATACCAGAATTATAGTCTGTTTTAATGTCATAATACTTGTATGCTGTTCTTAAATCGAATCCTTCAAATACGTTATAATTCAATTCAACTTGAAAGCTATTGGCATAGCTCTCACCATTAAGATTATAGAAATTAATTTCAAAAGGATTTTCCCAATCGACTACCACCTGATTTTGAAAATCGGTTCTATAATAATCAAATGTTACATCAGCATTTCTTCCAAATAGATTAAACCCTTGCAAATAACTCACACCATAGTTCCATGCAATTTCTGGGTCTAATCCATAAATCTTTCCACCCGAATTTAAGATATTGATTTGTCTAGAGCTTGCAAAAAGATTCTGGTTTTCTGCAAAAATATTGGCACTACGTTTTCCTCTTCCAACCGAAGCCCTTAGAGCAGATTTTTCCCAAGGTGTATAACGCACATGTAGTCTTGGAGTGATAAAAAAGCCCAATCTATTGTGTTGATCTGCCCTAATGCCTGCTGTCATTGTCAAATTATCTAAATTATCATAAGAATATTCAAAAAAGCCTCCAAACGAATTTTCTGTACGCTCATATAATGTTGTGTTTACCGATTCATCATATCGGTCATAGGTGAAACTTAAGCCCGTTTTTACCTTGTGCCTTGAGTCTGAAATAATAGTATTGTAAACCAAATTTGAATAAAAGCTGTTATGTTGAATATCATAAATATTCAAACCAAAATACGAGTCTTGCTTATGATGACTAAAAGCGGTTTGAAATCCTAAGCTTTGATATGGAATTTCAGGATTTACATAACCCAATTTGGTGGTTACCTCAAAACGTTCGGTATTAATCTCACTTCCCCAAAAATTAGTGGTTTCTCTATCGGTTTCTGGATTAAAATCTAATTGTCCTGATTGCTTTTCGTCATTAAGGTACCTAAGATTTATAAAACTTACCACACCTTTTTCGGTATTGGTATATTGCCAACGGTTCATCACATTAATCTGATGAAACAATGGCATGTCTAAAAAGCCATCATTATTAACATCGTGCTTTTCTTGGTGTGTATTACCATGAAGGTATACGCCTGTACTCCATTTATCTGAAATTTTAGTATTCAAATGTGTATTTAATTCTAAGCGTTCGTTACTTGCGCCATATAGATTTACAAATAATTTATCGTCTGTTGTTGGTTTTACAAGCTCTGCGTTAATCTGTCCCGAGATACTTTCAAAACCATTAACAACACTTCCAGAACCCTTTGTTATCTGAATACTTTCCACCCACGTACCTGGTATAAAACTTAGTCCGTAAGCTTGAGAAGCTCCACGAATAGAAGGGATATTTTCTGTAGCAATTAAAATATAGGGCGAATTAAGCCCTAGCATTTTTATCTGCCGTGTTCCTGAGAGGGCATCGGCGAAATTTACATCAATAGATGGGTTGGTTTCAAAGCTTTCAGACAAGTTGCAACATGCTGCTTTAAGCAACTCGTCTGCACTTACCGTTATAGTATTTGTGGTTTTTAAAAAAGATCTGGAAGTTGACTGTTTTCTAGAGGTTACAGTTACAGCATCTAATTCGTTCGAGGCTTGTAACACATGTTTTATGTACTTGTTTTCGTTTACGGTTAATGTGTCTGTCTTAAAACCAACATAACTAATAACCAACTTGTTAAAAGAAAATTTATAGGGTAAAGAAAACGTACCGTCGTTATTTGTTATAGTTCCTATGGATGACCCAAGCCAATACACATTGGCACCTGGTAAGGGCATCTCTTTAGTGGTGCTAGACTCTAAAATTATGCCTTCTAGTTGTTCTTGGGCTTTTACTGTGTATGCCAAGAACATAAATAATAGTATTATATATGTTTTCATTTAATTTGATTGTAAGTACAACTTAATTGTAGTATACTACTAACCTTAAAAACTAGTAGTTATCCTAAAAAGTTTGTCTTAAATCAAATAAGGTAAGTCTCGTCTAGTACGTGAATATCCCTGACAATAGTTGGAGGCGAATAATATCTGTGAGGTACAGTTACTTTTGGCGTACTTTCATAAAGTTTAATGAAACTGTATGCAAAAGCAAATAAAACCTGCTTTTGAGTTTTATCTAAATCATCATATGTTTTCAGGGCTAAGTTGTCCTGCCCTTCAACAATATCAACTTCATTTTTACAACAAGATTTTTTTGCAACCTCTGGCATATCGGAATCATTAGCACCACCGCAACATGAATCTACTTTAGAGAACACAGACACATCTACCAATGTATCACCACAAAAATGCTTTTCTATAGTTATAGAAAGTGTAGAAAATAACACCAAAAATGATAGTGCTACAGCTGTGGTTCTATTTAGAAATGAAAATTTCACATTGCAAAGGTACAAAATTGATACAAACAGAAGTGATTTTATAAAACCCTTAACGATTAAGCTTATAATAATAAAATGCTGGCAATAGTAGAATTAAACCTATCGGCTGAATTAGAAATCGTCTTATATTGAAGAATAAATAATAGTCTTCTTGCCTTGGGTTGATAACAAAATATAAAAAAGGAATCAGTAATAGTACATAGGCAATCGCATACAGTAAAACCGAAAACTTTATCATGATTTTATCTTGGAAGACAAGGTAAATAATTCCTAATGATGCCAATGTGTTAAGTAAGAAGCGTATACTAGTAAAGAATACCAACTTAGCCACTTCGCGCCTTGGGTTATCTATATATAGATAATCGTTTTCAAAAAACTTGAGATAAGGATCATAAAACAAATCATCCTCAAAACCTCTGATTGCTACTAATACAAGCAGTAAAAGAATAGCTAATAAGTAACGTGTTAGTTTAGGCATTTGCTTTTATATTTTTAGAAAACCGATTGACCCAAACCATCCATAGTAAAAATACCGTACCATATATTAACATTGGAAAAATAACATTATGCAATACCTCTTTACGCCAAGGATAGTGGTACAAACCTGCCGATAAAATAGCTATCCGTATTAGATTAAAAGCATAAATAATAATACTACCAGCAAAGCAATAGAGAAAAGTAGTTTTGAGCTTGCCAGCAAAAGCAACAATAAACGACAGAAATAAAATAATAATGCTAACGGCATTACAACCCTCTATAACTCTAGCTACAAATTTTCCGTTAATAATTACCTTCATCGAAGCCTCATTAGGATGTGGTATAACTTTAGCCTCATAACCAATGCTATTCAGTAAGGAGTTTGTCTGTCTAGCGACCAAGTTGGTCATAAAATCTGGATAGTATTTAGAACCATCAGATAAATTAAGGTATAAATAATAACTAACTGTTAACACACCATAAACCACTAAAAAAGTGATAATGAACCTTATAACGAGTTTGTATTTTGTTAAGAGTTCTCTCAAATAAAGAAATAGTATTAGAGTGTGCTGTTAAATTTATGAAAACCCTAATTTAAAATTCAACCTTTTAGATATTTTTGCCAAAAATTCGCAACTAATGACTTTTGAAATCTTAAAGCCCGAAATAAAATCTATCGTATCCAACAATGATCTTTCTGTTGATGAGCGTCTATTTAAAATTTGTGAAATTCTCGAAGCTAATGTAGACTATTACAACTGGGTTGGTTTCTATTTTAAAAATGGCGATAAAAACGAATTGAAATTAGGTCCTTATGTTGGTGAGCCAACGGACCATACTATTATTCCATTCGGAAAAGGCATTTGTGGACAAGTAGCTTTAAGTAACAAAAACTTTGTAGTACCAGATGTATCTGCACAAGATAATTACATTGCCTGTAGCATTACAGTTAAGGCTGAAATTGTAATCCCAATTTTTGTAAATGGTGAAAATATTGGGCAAATAGATATAGACTCCAATACACCAGACCCTTTTACAGAAGCTGATGAACGTTTTTTAGAATTTGTTTGCGCGGAAGTTGCAAGTTTACTTTAATGAATACTACTAACTACTAACTACTAACTAAAATACTACATTCCTGTTCTAATAGCCTCAACAGGATCTAATTTTGATGCTGAAATTGCTGGAATTACGCCAGATATTAAACCAATAAATGTGGAAAGGGCAAAACCTAAAAACATATTGCCGAAGGAAAGCACAAACTCAAAGTCTTCCCCAACTATACCATTCATTACCAAAGCCGCAATATAAACTAGGAAAAGTCCAATTAAGCCACCTACAACCGCTAAAATTACAGCTTCAAACAAAAATTGAAATAGGATAAAACGGTTTTTAGCCCCTAAAGATTTCTGAATTCCAATAAGGTTAGTACGCTCTTTAACACTCACAAACATAATATTGGCAATACCGAAACCGCCAACTAAAAGCGAAAATCCACTAATAACCCAACCTACTAAATTAAGTGTTCCAATAATGGCATCAACAAAAGATACTAAACCTGATAATTTATTGACAAAAAAGTCATCTTCTTCATCTGCTTTAAGCCCTCTGTAAGCTCTAAATTTTTGTTTTAGCACACTTTCAAAAGCACCAATATCTACACCAGCTTTTGGTTTAATAACTATAGCACCAGGTAAACCATCCACTCCTCCGTTTCTAAACTGTCTAACAAAATTTGCTGGAACATAGGCTTTTCCATCTGGCGAATCCCCTAAACCCGATCCATATTTTTTAAGAACTCCTATAACTGTTAATTTTCGGCCATAAACTCTTACCACTTTTCCAATCGGATTAGACTGATCAAATAAATTTTCAGCCAATTCAGAACCTATAACAATAACTGATGCGCCAGTATCAGATTCTAATTCTGAATAAAACCTACCTTTATCAATTTTTAAATCTTCTATTGCATAAATACCATGGGATATTGGTGTTACTTCCACATTTGTTATTGTCTCTGCTTGATATCTTATGGTTTCAGTTCCACCAAAAATAACATATGCTGACTCTTCAATATTTGGCACATTACGCCTTACAAATTCATAATCATCATGCTCTGTTTGAGGAAAATTATCGCGCTTCCATCTTGGCACATCAGTAGGTCCGAACGAATATTTAGTAAGGTACATAGTGTTTTTATCCAGACCCGAAAGGTTTTCTTTGATATTTCTATCTAAAGAATCTACAGCAGCTAAAACAGCAATAATTGAGAAGATACCAACAGTAACGCCTAAAAGTGACAAAAAAGTACGTAACTTATTATTTCTGAGCGCGTTTATTGCAAACGAGAAGCTCTCTTTAAATACTCTTAAATAGACAAGCATATGTTGGTTGTTTTAAAACAATTTAAAGATAGGACGTTTTCAACAATTTATTGTTACAAAAAACTTAAAGAAACTAACATAACCACAAAGATTATCGTATCGTTTATTTTATTTTTGCAGCATCAAAATCACAACACAACATTATGAACAACAAAACCATATCCTCTGCACTAATTTCGGTATTTAGTAAAGACGGATTAGAACCAATCGTAAAAAAACTAAACGACCTTAACGTTACCATTTATTCTACTGGTGGAACAGAAAAATTCATCAAAGATTTAGGCATTAACGTTGTACCTGTAGAAGATGTTACGTCTTATCCTTCAATTTTAGGAGGTCGTGTTAAAACACTACATCCAAAAGTATTTGGTGGTATTTTAAACCGTCAAAATCATGAGGGTGATATTGCCGAACTCGCAGAATTTGAGATTCCGCAAATAGATTTGGTTATTGTTGATTTATATCCTTTTGAAAAAACTGTAGCTTCAGGAGCTAGCAATCAAGATATTATTGAAAAAATTGACATCGGAGGTATTTCACTCATAAGAGCAGCGGCAAAAAACTACGCAGACGTAACTTGTGTATCTTCAGTTGATGATTATGCTGCGTTTTTAGAATTGCTAGAAACTAAAAATGGTGAAACTTCGGAGGAAGACCGCAAACGCTTTGCCACAAAGGCTTTTAACATATCTTCTCATTACGATTCTGCTATTTTTAACTATTTCAATAAGGATGAAGAAGAAACAGTTTTAAAAATCAGTGAAACTAAAGGTAAGGTATTGCGCTATGGGGAAAATCCACACCAAAAAGGATTTTTCTTCGGTGATTTTGATGCTATGTTTACCAAACTTCACGGTAAAGAATTGAGCTACAATAACTTATTAGACGTTGATGCTGCCGTAAACCTTATCCTTGAGTTTAAAGGTGAAGACCCAACTTTTGCCATTTTAAAACACAATAACGCTTGTGGTTTTGCTCAAAGAGACACCATTCATCAAGCTTATGTAGACGCTCTTGCTGGTGATCCTGTTTCTGCTTTTGGTGGTATTTTAATCAGTAATTCTGAAATTGATAAAGCTACCGCTGAGGAAATTCATAATTTATTCTGTGAGGTTGTAATTGCACCTTCATTTAGTGATGAAGCATTAGAAATCTTAAAAGGAAAGAAAAATAGAATCCTTTTAGTTTTGAATGATGTTGAACTTCCTAAAACTACTGTAAGAACTTGTCTAAATGGTATATTGGTTCAAGACAAAGACAACAAAACAGATTCAATTGAAGATTTAAAAACCGTAACTAAAATAGAACCTACGCAACAAGAAATTGAAGATTTGATTTTTGCTTCAAAATTATGTAAGCACACAAAATCAAATACTATTGTACTTGCTAAAAACAAGCAACTTTGTGCTAGTGGAACAGGACAAACAAGTCGTGTAGATGCCTTAAACCAAGCCATACATAAAGCAAAATCCTTCAATTTTGACTTGGATGGTGCGGTAATGGCAAGCGATGCATTCTTCCCTTTTCCTGATTGCGTAGAGATTGCTGACAAAGCAGGTATAAAAGCTGTAATTCAACCTGGTGGTTCAATAAAAGATGAGTTGAGTATTAATTATTGTAATGAAAATGATGTTGCGATGGTCTTTACAGGAACACGTCATTTTAAGCATTAAAATCCCTGTGAAAACATAAATCTCGTAGCTCCTATAAAAAAGATAAACCAACTTTCATAAAAAAGATACAAGAAAACATCTATAAAGGTAGAAATAACGTATAATTTATTACTTTTACGCATAGTCATAAACTTTGACAAGAATAACCCAAATAATATTATAAACGCACATGGGATTTTTTGATTTCCTGACGGAAGAAATAGCCATAGATTTAGGAACCGCAAACACACTAATTATACACAACGATAAGGTTGTTGTAGACAACCCTTCTATTGTTGCTAGGGACCGCATAAGTGGTAAAATCATTGCAGTTGGTAAAGAAGCCAACATGATGCAAGGAAAAACACACGAAAACATCAAAACCATAAGACCTCTTAAAGATGGTGTTATTGCAGATTTTGATGCTTCTGAGCAAATGATAAGTATGTTTATCAAAAACATACCTGCGCTAAAGAAAAAGTTTTTCAATCCTGCACTTAGAATGGTGGTTTGTATCCCTTCAGGAATAACAGAAGTTGAAATGCGTGCTGTAAAAGAATCTTGCGAGCGTGTTAATGGCAAAGAGGTTTACCTTATCCATGAGCCTATGGCTGCAGCCATAGGCATAGGTATAGATATTATGCAACCAAAAGGTAATATGATTGTAGATATAGGTGGTGGCACTACCGAAATTGCTGTTATAGCACTTGGAGGTATTGTTTGTGACAAATCGGTTAAAGTTGCAGGAGATGTATTTACAAACGACATTATTTACTACATGCGCACACAGCACAACTTATATGTTGGAGATAGAACTGCTGAAAAAATTAAAATCCAGATTGGCGCAGCTACTGAAGATTTAGAATTGCCACCAGAAGACATGAGCGTTCAAGGACGTGACTTATTAACCGGCAAGCCTAAGCAAGTTCAAATTTCTTACAGGGAAATTGCTAAGGCGTTAGATAAATCTATCCTACGAATTGAAGATTCTGTGATGGAAACCTTATCTCAAACTCCACCAGAATTAGCGGCTGATATTTACAATACTGGTATTTATCTAGCAGGTGGAGGATCAATGTTACGAGGTTTGGACAAACGTTTGTCTCAAAAAACTGATTTGCCAGTTTACATTGCAGAAGACCCTTTAAGAGCCGTAGTAAGAGGCACAGGTATTGTACTTAAAAACTTACCAAAATACAAAAGCGTATTGATAAAATAAAAAGTTAATAAATGCAACAAATCATCAATTTTGTTATTAGAAACAAAACTTTTCTGTTGTTTTTATTTCTTTTTTGCATCAGTTTAGCACTTACCATACAATCACACTCTTATCACAGAAGTAAATTTATAAATTCTGCTAATGCCTTGTCTGGCGGTGTTTATGGCACCGTAAATTCAATCGATAGGTATTTCGATTTGGAACAAGAAAATAAAATTCTTGCTGAAGAGAATAAGCGCTTGAGGGAACAACTTCTAAATGCTGCTAACCTTGAAAATAGTGTAGTTATAGATACTTCAATTTCAAAAGAAAACTATAGAATAACAATCGCTGATGTTTATAAAAATAGTTATTCTTTAACCAATAATTACCTAACCATAAATAAAGGGAAAAATGATAGTATTAAACAAGACTTTGGTGTTATATCATCTAAAGGAATTGTTGGTATTATCGATAATACCTCAAAAAACTATGCAACTGTACTTTCGATACTGAGTAAAAGAAGTAAAATCAATGCTCAATTAAAAAGTTCAAATCATATTGGCTCCCTTACATGGAATGGTAAAACACCTGAGTTTGTTCAACTTGTTGATGTATCTAAATTTGCCCCTGTAAAAGTTGGTGACACCATTGTTACTGGAGGTCAGTCTTCAATTTTTCCAAAAGGAATTAATATTGGGAGCATTGAGAGTTTTGAAACTGATATCAGTGGAGACACCTACACTATACAAGTAAAATTGTTCAACGATATGACAAATATTGGAACTATTTACATTCTTGAAAACCGAGATAGAAATGAAATCCTAAACTTACAAAACGGTAGTAATGAATAGTGTTCTTGGTGTAAATAGTATTCGTTTCATTGTATTGCTTTTGGTACAAGTCATTATTTGTAGTCATATCAATTTTTTGGGATACATTAACCCTTACATCTATATCGTTTTTATCTTTCTCTTTCCAATTAGAGAAGAACGACTGATTTTACTTGTAACAAGTTTCCTGTTAGGTATGCTGGTTGATATGTTTTTAGACTCAGGAGGTGTACATGCTGCCGCTTCAGTAGTATTAGCCTATGCAAGACCTGTATTTTTAAAAACATCTTTCGGTATGCTCTATGAGCATCAAAGCATAAAATTTAGTAATACAGAATTGGGCAGTCTAATTACATACATCACTTTAGGGACTTTAACACATCATCTTATTCTATTTTCACTAGAAGTTTTTAACATATCTGGTATACTTTTAATCTTGAAAAAAACGTTATTCTCTAGTATTTTTACTATAATACTTTGCGTCCTGATTATAATTCTGTTTAGTCGAAACAAAAAATGAGAAAACTTTTACTCTTAACCACTGTTATACTTGTTGGTCTTGCTTTTATAGCGCGTCTGTTCTATCTACAAGTCTATGGAGGTTATGAGTATGATATTTTTGAAGACACAGCCATAAACAAGGAGTACACTTATCCTAAACGTGGCTACGTATACGATAGAAATGGCAAGTTACTTGTTGCCAATCAACCGTCATACGATGTCATGGTCATTCCTAGAGAAGTAGAACCAATGGACTCATTAGAACTCATTGAGTTTTGCAATCTATTAAAAATTACAAAGGAGGATTATGACAAAAAATTAGAACGTGCCAAGAACTATTCTCCAAGATTACCATCACCATTTGTTCCTCAGCTATCTAAGTCAGATTATGCTGTACTTCAGGAAAAAATGAGAAAATATGTTGGGTTTTATATTCAAAAACGTTCCTTAAGATCTTACCAAACAACAATTGGCGCCAATGTTTTGGGTGATATAGGTGAGGTTAACAGAAGTATTATTGAAAAACAACCTTACTACAAGCTAGGAGATTTGATTGGCAAACAAGGGGTCGAGCAATCTTATGAAGAAATTCTTAGAGGAACTAAAGGGATAAAATTTATTCAAAAAGATAGGTTTAATAAAAATATTGGGCCTTTTAAAGAAGGAACACTAGACACACTACCTGTTCCTGGTAAGGATATCACCATTACTATAGATTCAGAATTACAAGCTTATGGCGAACTTTTAATGAAACATAAACGTGGTGGTATTGTTGCGATTGAACCCAGTAGTGGTGAGATATTAGCTATGGTTACTGGCCCTAGTTACAACCCAAATATTCTAGTTGGCAGAAACCGCTCTGAAAACTACAGCAAATTACATTACGATACTATTGCAAAACCATTGTTTGACAGAGGGTTGTTAGCGCAATATCCGCCTGGTTCACCTTTTAAGGTTATGAATGCATTAATAGGTTTACAAGAAGGTGTCGTAGACGAGCATGATACTTTTACCTGTAGAATGGGATACTATTATGGCGGTAGACGTCTAACTGGCTGCCACCATCACAGAAGTCCAGTTGATATGAATATGGGTATTGCACAATCGTGCAACGCTTATTTTATCAATGTCTACAGACGTATTATCGACAAATATGATGATCCAGGTGACGGTATGAACAAATGGGCGAATCATGCAAAAAGTTTTGGGTTAGGAGATTTTCTAAATAATGATTTATCAGTTGGCCGCCCAGGTCGCATACCAGACGGTGACTACTATGATAGAGCCTATGGAGATAATCGTTGGGGCTCAACCTATATTGTTTCTAATGCTATTGGTCAAGGTGAGGTTGAAGCTACACCTATTCAATTGGCCAATATGGCAGCAGCAATAGGAAATCGTGGATATTATTATACACCACATATTATAAAGAATATTGAAGGGGATACAATTCCGTCAAAATTCACCACACCAAAATACACAACTATAGATCGAAAACATTTTGAGCCTGTAATAGAAGGTATGTTTGATGTATACAATGATGGTACAGCAAAAGCACTTAAAGTTGAAGGTATTGAAATTTGTGGAAAAACAGGAACTGCAGAAAACTTTGCAATTATTGACGGCAAGAAAACCCAATTAACAGATCATTCTATTTTTGTGGCTTTTGCACCAAAAGACAATCCTAAAATAGCAATTGCTGTATTTGTTGAAAATGGATATTGGGGAAGCCGTTTTGCAGGGCGTATGGCAAGTTTAATGATAGAAAAATATATTAAAGGTCATATTACAAGAACAGATTTAGAAAACTGGATTCTAACCCATAGTCTTGAAGAGGAATATGCTAAACCGCTATCTGGCGAACCATTTAAAATTAATGGTGAAACAACGCTTCAGGTTATAGATAATTATGCCATAAAACTTGAAGAAAAAGAGACCTTAAAACAATAGTGAATGCTTAGAGAAAACCAAAGACGTTTTAAGTTCGACTGGATTACCATAATACTTTTTCTTTTATTAGTAGGCTTTGGTTATATCAATATTTTATCAGCATCTCATGACGGAGAGGTAACCAGCTACTTTAACATGTCTGAACTTTATGGCAAACAACTTGTATTTATTGGCTTAACATTTGTAATCATAATTTTGATTCTATCTCTTGAAGCCAAGTTTTATGAACGTTTTTCTAGTATTATCTATTTGGTTGCCATTTTATCTTTAATAGGTTTGTTTATTTTTGGGAAAGATGTTAATGGAGCGCGCTCATGGTATGGTATTGGTAGCATGACGATTCAACCTAGTGAGTTTGCAAAATTTGCAACGGCTTTAGCAGTGGCAAAATACATTAGTGATTTGCAGACCAACATGAAGACACTAAAAGATCAAATTCGTGTTGCCGCAATCATATTCATACCTGCCCTATTAATATTGCTACAAAATGATGCAGGAAGTACTATAGTATATTTAGCTTTTTTCTTTGTATTCTACAGGGAAGGATTGCAACAAGTTTATTTAGTTGTAGCACTTTCAACCATCCTTTTGGCCGTACTGTCCTTAAAATTTGGAATATTAATCACCTGTGTTGTCACTGCAGTAGTACTTACAATCCGATATTTTATAAGAAAAAAGAAACGTGCATCCATATTTCAATATGTACTTGTACTGTTTACAGCCATAGGTTTTGCTTATGGTGTAAAGTTGTTTTATGAGCATGGTTTAAAAATACACCAGCAAAACAGGATTAGTCTTTGGCTTCGTTTAGAAAAAGACCCTTTAAAGCTAGAGCAAATGAGAAAAGCTGAAGCCTACAATCTTATTCAATCAGAAGAAGCGATAAGCTCTGGTGGATTAACAGGAAAAGGGTTTCTTGAAGGCACAAGAACAACAGGAAAGTTTGTTCCAGAGCAAGAAACAGATTATATCTTTAGTACTGTAGGTGAAGAATGGGGTTTTATTGGTAGTAGTGCAGTTGTACTTTTATTTGTTTTTCTTATTGTTAGAATTTTGTATTTAGCAGAATCACAAAAATCGCAATTTAGTCGTGTCTATGGTTATGGTGTTGCTTCTATATTATTTGTTCACTTTACAATTAATATTGGTATGGTTATGGGCTTAATACCAACCGTTGGAATACCGCTTCCTTTCTTTAGTTATGGTGGTTCAGGACTTTGGGGATTCACCATATTGCTCTTCATATTTGTAAAGCTAGATAGCAACAAAATTAATGAGTGGTAAAAAGACACCTAGTAAAGGTAAACGATAATACTAATCAACTATTTACTCTTAATTTTTCTGTGATCTAAGCACAACTACTCACAGAAGCAGTTTAATTAGTACGTAACAACCTATGAAAAAATTTACCAATATTCATCTACCTATTACTGGTGTCTTTAACTTTTATTTACATCCTGGTAGCAACTAATAAACAATACTACTAACCTAACTAACTCGTTTTGTTACCAGGATGCAAAATAAACTTCCTCTTATTGCCCTTGACCTAAAGAGTAACCCCTTACTCCATCAAATGTGTACAGGTTTTCTGTTTTTATGGCGTCGATTCCGTAATCCATAGCAGACTGCAATACATCTACAATTTTTCTTTTAGACAATTCTTTCCCTTCCTTTGAAGTATATCTACATCTCCAATGATCTGTACAAAATGTTTCTTCAAAACCATTAGGCCAAACTTTAATACCTCTATTGGTAATCATAGTTAGCTCTAATTCATCATTGTTTAGCTTTTGAAGTTTTTCTGCAAGGATATTGGCATCATAACCATGCCAGTCTACAAACAAATCCACACCTACAACCTTTTTGTTTCTAGAAGGTTTTCTTTGATACTTTGGCAATATTAATGGTGTGTTATCTTTAAAAGAAACCTCTGGCAATTGTGATGGCTTATTCCCTAAGTTTGCAATAACAGCTTCGGCAAATGCTTTTGTACCCACACGTTTGGTACTCATAACTGGATCGTAAATATCATTAGTGTGCACACCATCTTCAATGGTTCTTAACCATGCATTCTGAATTTTCTCAGCCACTACATTTTGACCTACATGGTTTAACATCATCACTGCAGCATTTATTAATCCAGAAGGATTGGCAACATCTTTTCCTGCAATATCTGGTGCAGAACCATGAATTGCCTCAAACATGGCACATTCCTGACCTATGTTTGCTGAGCCTGCTAATCCGACAGAACCTGTAATTTGCGCTGCTATATCTGACATAACATCTCCGTAAAGATTGGGCATCACTATGACATCAAAATCCTCTGGTGAGTCAGCGAGTAAAGCTGCTCCTATATCTACAATCCAATGTTCATTTATAATATCTGGATACCTTGCTGCTACTTCATCAAAAACTTGATGAAACAAACCATCAGTTTGCTTCATAATGTTGTCTTTAGTAAAGCAGGTAACTTTTTTTCTTCCATACTTTTTGGCATACTCAAATGCATAGGTTACTATTTTTTCGCAACCAGGACGGCTAATAAGTTTTAAACACTGAACGACTTCATCGGTTTGCTGATGTTCTATACCAGCATACAAATCCTCTTCGTTCTCTCTAATGATAACAACATCCATTTCTGGGTGCTTTGTAGTTACAAAAGGATGAAGACTACGACATGGTCTTACATTAGAATACAAACCTAAAGTCTTTCGCATGGTTACATTTAGACTTTTATAACCTCCACCTTGAGGAGTAGTTATTGGTGCTTTTAGAAGAATTTTGTTTCTTCTTATGGTTTCCCATGCTTCATCAGAAATACCTGTTGAGTTGCCAGATAAGTAAACTTTTTCTCCAACTTCGATTTCTTCGAAGGTTATATCTGCTCCTGCAGCAGAGAGTATGTTTAATGTGGCGTCCATGATTTCTGGACCTATACCATCTCCCTTAGCTAATGATACTTTTATCATAATTGCGTTTTATTATTATTACGTTGCAAAGATGATATTCATTTTTTATATATTTTTATATA
>JAGQZO010000037.1 GCA_020435515.1 Winogradskyella sp.
ATTTTTTAAAAAATAAATAAAAGTAATATGAAAAAATCATTCTTCTTATTATTAAGTATTTTTTTAAGTGTTCTTAATTTTAATTGTTCAGATAATAATTCGAATGAAGAAGATAATAATATTGCACCAATTATAGAAATCGTCATACCTGAAACAGATATTCAAATATTATCAGGACATAGTATATATGTTTTAACCGATGCCAGTGATCCTGATGGTCAAATAGATTCAGTATATTTTGAATTTAATGGTGAGAATGTTGCTCAGATTTCATCTATACCCTATGAATTTTCAATTAATACTTCAGGTTATGGTATCGGAACTTATGAATTAAAAGTTATAGCTTCTGATAACCTAGGAAAATTAACTGAATCAGAAGTGATTTTGGTTGAAATATATGAGCCAGAACCACCAACACCTACCGTTGCTATTTTGGATCCGACATATGTGGGACTTTTTAGTGTTGAAATTCCTTCAGTTGTTTTTGGGTATGGTATGGTTACAGAAAGAGGTGTTTGTTGGGGCACATCTAGCGGAGCAATTAGAGATGAAAACTTGCAAAATTATATTATTAGCGAAAGCATTTACCCTTATGAAGATTTACATAAAATTTCTAATTTAGGGAGAAATACTACATTTTTTATTAGGGCTTACATTATAGATAATCAATCTAACATTATGTATAGTGAGAATGAAGTTCAGGTTACTACAGCATCTGACTTTTATAGTGAAACGGGAACTTTTATAGACTCAAGAGATGGACAAGAATATGAATGGGTTGAAATAAATGGAATAACCTGGATGGCAGAGAATTTGAGATATGATGGTTGTTCAACTGATTTTGATTACGATGATCCAATTAATCAAGAATATTACGGCAGGCTGGCTTGTTATTCTTGTCCAGATGGTTGGCGAATACCTACCTATAATGAATATTTAGATCTTATAAAATATTTAGGGGGAAATGAGACGGCAGGTAAATATTTAAAATATAGTGACTCTTTTTTTTGGGATACTGCATATGCTTCAAATGAAACTTTATTTTCAGCATTACCAGGCGGTCACAAACGGCCAGGTAGTGTATATACATGGGATAACCCAGAGTATGAAGTAGGTGAAAAAGGCTACTTAAAATGTCGTTATATAGAAGCTACTGGTGCAGTTTATGAAGCATATCTTGTTATCGGTAATGATACGGAAGTGTATCTCACTATTGATGATCCTAGTCCAAATGGTCCAGGCTGGTATTATGTGTCTACACGTTGTATACTTGATTACTAATACTCATAAATCGTAATTCCGCTTCTTAGTTTTGGTAAAATGTAGGTACTTTTTGGAGGCATAGTAAGACCTTCGTCTGCAATTTCTTTCATTTGTTGCACCGTTGCAGGGCACATACCAAAACCAACTTTAAATTTACCGCTATCTACACTACTTTTTGTGGTTATCATTTCATGTCTACCATGAACATATTCAATTCTATTGTCGTTACGTAGATCATGTATGCCTAAAATAGGCTCTAGAATGGTTTTATATAGCAGTTGTGCATCAAGCTTATCGAGTGCTGTTCTAAACTTATAATTAGTTTTTCTCAAATAAAGTGAATAGAATTCGCCATCCAAATACATGCTAAAATGATGAGGTTTAGAAGGGCTGTAAGGCGTTAGACCTCTATTCTCAATTCTATAAACAGCGTCTAATTTTATTAAGAACTCTTCTTTGGTCAGTCCGTTTAAATCTTTAACTAGTCTATTAAATTCTTGTATGACCAAATCGGACTCAGGTATGAGATATGACATAAAGAAATTGTAAGACTCAGAATCATTATGGTTTGGGTTTTTCTCTTTTTCATCTTTGTATAATAAATACGATGAAGCGGATCTGTGGTGACCATCTGCTATGTAAATGGTCTTAATTTTGTCAAATTCCTTTTGAATTTTAAGAATGGTCTCCTCGTCTTCAATTTTCCAAAGGTAATGTGTATCTCTATAGGTCATGGTAAACTCAAATTCAGCATAGCCTTTTTGAGTTTCTTTTATTATTTCTGAAATAGTAGCATTATCAGGATAGGTGAGAAGCACTGGCTCTGCATTAAAACCTACTGTTTGAAGATAATCTTTAAAAGTCTGCTCGCGCTTAGCAATAGTATCTTCGTGCTTTTTTATGATATCGTTTTCATAGTCTTCTGCACTAGTAGCTGCAATAATTCCATTGAATTCTTGCCTATGCCTGTTTACAATCTTATAAACATAAAGAGAAGGCTTTTTTTCAGTTACAAAAATTCCATCTTCTTTAAACTCTTCATAACGATTTTTTACCAGTTGGTATCGCTCTTTACCAGTAACTTCTTGATCGTATTTATAACCAGGATTTACAATATGGAGAAAGCTGTATGGGTTATAATCCATTCGAGATTCACGTTCATCTATAGTGTAGCTTTGATAAGGACGTGCAGCCACAAGCCCAACAATAGCTCTTGTAGGTTTAACTGCTTTGAATGGAATTATTTTTGCCAATTTCTATCTGTTATTATTTATAAACTCGGTAGGGTCAATGTAACCAGTTGTATTTGTTGAGTACCCTCCGCCAATATCCAAATCTACAGAATCTCTAATTTCTAAATGAAGATGCGCATAGTAAGCGCCTTCACAATTACCAATTGTCGCAATTTGTTCACCTTTACGTACAAACTTTTTTTGTTCTACATAAATTGAATCACAATGTGCATACACAGATTCGTATAACTTTCCTTCATATAAATGAATAATCCTTATCACATTTCCCCAGCCACCTTTAAGATTTTTCGCAACTGTTACATAACCATTACCAATTGCATAAATTGGATCTCCTAAATCAGAATTACCACCACCAACACCATTCCAATCATCACCTAAATGATTGTTTTCTTGAAACTTTTGAGCGTTATAATAGCCATCAGCATCTGGTTTACCAACAGGATAATCAAATCCATCCGAAATGTATTCTTTATTTCTTTGAAATAATTCAAAATAGTCAACATCTTGACCTGCTTCAATTTTGTATTTCACCCCAATATATTCTCCATAAGAATCATAATCTTCAATGGAAATCTCTTTGTGTTCTTTGCAAGACGAAATTAAGATAATGATAATTGAATATATTAAGGATTTATTCATCTATTACAAAAATTGCTTAGATACCTTTTCAGCTTTACGACTTTCAGAGTAATCATAAAATCCTTCGCCAGATTTTACTCCTAACTTGCCTGCTTGTACCATATTTACCAATAATGGGCAAGGTGCATACTTAGGATTTTTAAAGCCATCGTACATAACGTTTAATATAGAAAGGCATACGTCAAGACCAATAAAATCTGCCAATTGTAATGGTCCCATAGGGTGCGCCATTCCAAGTTTCATTACGGTATCAATTTCTTCTACTCCAGCAACACCATTATATAACGTTTCAATAGACTCATTAATCATAGGCATTAAAATACGATTAGCCACAAAACCAGGATAATCGTTAACCTCAGTTGGTACCTTACCTAGAGTTTTAGATAACTCCATAATGGTGTTTGTAACTTCATCACTTGTATTATAACCACGAATAATCTCTACCAATTTCATAATCGGAACAGGATTCATAAAATGCATGCCAATAACTTTCTCTGGACGAGATGTCACAGCTGCAATTTGTGTAATCGATATAGAAGAAGTATTGGTTGCTAGAATGGTATCTTTACCGCAAGCTTCGTCAAGTTGCTTGAAAATCTTCAGTTTTAAATCCACATTTTCGGTAGCTGCTTCAACGACTAAGTCTACATTTTTAACACCATCAACTGTATTTGTATAAGTTGTAATGTTTTCTAACGTAGCCTTTTTATCACTTTCAGAGATTTTCTCTTTATCTACCATACGGTCTAGGTTTCTAGAAATGGTTGTGAGACCTCTTTCAAGTGATGCTTCACTAATGTCTATAAGATTTACTTTAAATCCTGATTGAGCAAAGGTGTGGGCAATTCCGTTTCCCATTGTTCCTGCTCCTATAACTGCTATATTTTTCATTTAAAATGTAATTGTCATTGCGAGACTTTCAAAGTCGTGGCAATCTGTTTAATAAATAATTCAATTTTCTTTAAAACTGATTAATAATCATGGAAGCTACACGTAAAGCCTCTGTACCATCATGCAATGTTACAATAGGTTTTGTATTGTTGTTTATAGCGTCTGCAAAAGTTTCGAGTTCGTCTAAAATGGCATTATTACCAGCAATTTCAGGGTTGTCAAAATAGATTTGTTTTTTTACACCTTCTGCATTTTGTAAAATCATATCAAAATCACCAGGGTTTTCTGGTGCGTCTTTCATTTTTACAACCTCACATTTCTTTTCCAGAAAATCTACTGAGATGTAAGCATCTTTTTGGAAGAAACGCGTTTTACGCATATTCTTTAAAGAGATACGACTTGCGGTAAGATTGGCAACACAGCCGTTTTTAAACTCAATACGAGCATTAGCGATATCTGGTGTTTCACTTACTACTGAAACACCACTTGCTGAAACATGTTTTACAGGTGATTGTACAACGCTTAGAATGATATCTATATCGTGAATCATTAAATCTAAAACCACTGGAACATCTGTGCCACGTGGGTTAAATTCCGCTAAACGATGCGTTTCAATAAACATTGGGTTTACTATTTTATCCTTAACGGCGATAAATGCAGGATTAAAGCGCTCTACATGACCGACCTGCCCTTTTACACCATGCTCTGCTACTAAAGTTCTAATGGCTTCAGCTTCTTCAACTGTATTAGTGATAGGTTTTTCAATAAAAATATGTTTTCCTTTTTTAATGGCCTGTTTGGCACATTCGTAATGAGAAAGTGTAGGCGTCACAATATCTACAACATCTACAGCTTCAATTAAAGCATCGATGGAGTCGAAGTATTTATAACCGAACTCTTCTTCAACGCGTTTTGCGTTTTCAGCATCGGCATCATAAAAACCTACCAGCTCATATTTTTTAGACTGATTGAGTAGTCTTAAATGTATTTTACCTAGGTGGCCAGCACCCAAAACACCAGCTTTTAGCATTTTTTCTGTTTTTTTCAAAAATAATTGATTTGAACGAGATATTTAAGAAAGAAAATCTAAAAAAATGAGAATTCAATAATTGAAAATTGTAATTGCATTTTGCTATTGTTTGAAGTAATTTAGCCTGAAACTAAACTAAGATTTGAAAGATACATTTAAGCACAAAGGGATGCGTCAACAACTTGTTGACACTCTAGAGAGCAAAGGGATAAAGGATAAAGACGTATTGAATGCTATAGGGAAAGTTCCTAGACACTTATTTATGGACTCTGGTTTTATAGACCATGCTTATGTAGATAAGGCGTTTCCCATAGCGGCAGACCAAACGATTTCGCAGCCTTATACTGTAGCTTTTCAAACAGAATTATTACAAATTAAATCTGGTGATAAAGTTTTGGAAATTGGTACAGGCAGTGGCTACCAGTGCGCCGTGTTAATAGAGCTCGGTGCTAAGGTTTATAGTATAGAACGTCAGCAAGAGTTGTTTAAAAAGACCTCCAAATTCTTGCCCAAAATAGGGTATAGAGCAAAAAAACTTATTTTTGGTGATGGCTATAAAGGCTTAAAGGAAGAAGCCCCTTTTGATGGTATTATTGTAACTGCTGGCGCACCGTTTGCACCCAAACCCTTATTGAGTCAATTAGCAATAGGAGGAAGACTCGTAATTCCCGTAGGTGATGATGTACAAATAATGACCCTTTTCATAAGAAAAGGGACAAAAGAGTTTGAAAAGCATGAGTTAGGTGAATTTCGATTTGTACCAATGCTTGAGGATAAAAACTAGATGATGAAAAAAATTACCCTTATTTTAATACTATTAATGGAGTTTTCTTTTGGTCAAGGTTATACAGAATACCTAACTGGGAATTCTACCGATGTAGATACAAACCATGAATTTGGTATATGTATGATGGGTGGAGCTAGTGAGAATGATAACGCTATGGTTTGGTTTTTAAATAAAGCTAATGGAGGAGATGTTGTTGTTTTAAGGGCTTCTGGTAGTGATGGCTATAATAACTACTTCTACTCTCAATTGGGAGTAACTATAAATTCTGTCAGAACATTTGTTATAGAAAATAATGAAGGTGCCACAAACACTTATGTACTTGATATGGTTAGTAAAGCAGAAGCCATTTGGTTTGCTGGTGGAGATCAATTTGACTATGTAAATTTTTTTAAGGATAATGCAATGGAAGAGGCTCTTAACAATTTTGTGAATACAAAAGGTGGCGTAATAGGTGGTACAAGTGCTGGCATGGCAATTTTAGGCAGTGGTTATTTTTCTGCAGAAAACGGAACTGTCACTAACGAACAAGCATTGGGCAATCCATATCATAACAGAATGACTTTAGGTTATGATGATTTTTTAGAAATACCCTACTTGGAGCAGGTTACCACAGACACGCACTATGATGATCCCGATAGAAGGGCAAGACATGGTGTTTTTCTTGCACGCTATGCTAAAGACAACACCTCAAGAGCTTTTGGTATTGCTTGTAACGAATATACTGCCGTTTGTATCGATGAAAATGGGAAAGCTTATGTGTATGGAGAATATCCTACGTATCCCGAATATGCTTTTTTCATACAATCTAATTGTAACGATGAATTTTTACCTGAGAATTGTTCTAACGGAAATCCATTACATTGGGTTAGAAATAATGAAGCTTTAAAAGTATATAAAGTCCCAGGTGTTGAAAGTGGTGAGAACTATTTTGATTTGTCTGATTGGCAAAGTGGGATTGGAGGTGAATGGCAAAATTGGTTTGTTAATAATGGTGTTTTTTCTACAACATCAACAGAAAATCCAAATTGCAAGGATGCTCTAAGTATAGATGAAGTAAGTAAAATTGAAGTGCAAATTCATCCAAATCCATTTACTGATTATATTTTAATTACACCAGTAACAAACAATTATACCATTAAAATGTTTGATGTTTTAGGTAAACAAGTCGGGTTGGAATTAAACTCAAATAAAATAGATACTACATCATTACAACGTGGTATCTATTTTATTAAAGTTGAAAACGAGTCTTCCAAAAAGACATATAAGTTAGTAAAACATTAATTCACAAACTTTCTATAATACTCTTCGCCTTTGACTATAGGTAAGGTTAATGTTGTATTGTGTAACTCGATTGTTAACTCTGTTCCAGGTTCTGGGTGAATTGTATATTCCTGATCACTAGAAAAAATCATCAGACCAATTTGTTGTCCTGCTTTTATGATTTGATCATCTGGTTGTAAGTCAAAACTTACCGTATAGAACTTGCCTGGAACTAAATCTTCTTCCTTAGAAATCGATTTATAGTTTTTTGGATCTGCCCAACCACGAGTTATGATGTTATCAGTAATTTTTGAAGCATTATCATCCCAAGGTAAAGACACAAGCCAAACACTTAGGTTAGCAGCTGGTTTATTACTGGATAGCCTAATGCTTACTTTTGGAATACCAGAAATATGAATGTCTTTCTGCAATTTTGGTGACACATAGAGTAGTCTATGTCTCGAATTTTGTGCTTTTGCAAGCTCTGTACCAGAGAATGAAACATCATCAATTAAAGATTCGGTTATTTCGACTTTTGGTTTATCTGGTGTTAGTCCACCTTTTGTATTACCACCCTCAGTAAGATGTAACACAATGTCTTGAGTATTTGGATTAGGATAATCCTTGTATGCTGTAGGTTGAGAAGGATCGTCATATTCTCTAACAATGTAGGCTTTGTTTTCCTCTTTATCCACACCATTGTCTACACCATGAAGATATTTAGTAAACCACTTATTCATCATAGAAATTGGTGGTGGACCACCATGACCATTTTGATGATAATAAATTTGAGCAGGAAGCCCTTTGTCTTTAGCTGCTTTATAGATTCGGTAACTATGCTCTGGCATCACATTCCAATCATTAAAACCATGAGACATTAAAAGCGCAGCTTTCATATTATCCATTTGGTTAAGATAATCACGAGCTGCCCACCAATCGTTATAATCTCCAGTCTGACGATCCATATTGTTCATCATGTCAGTATCGCGCACAGTCTTATTGATGTAAGCACGTTTATCTTCATCACCACTATGAATAAAATCGTAAAGCACATCAATGTCTTCGCCCAAATATCCGCCTGGAGAACGAACCAAACCATTAGAACGGTAATAATGATAATAGGATGTGTTTGGTGCAATAGGAATGATAACTTCCAAGCCTTCAACACCAGTGGTTGCGGCAGCTAAAGGTAATGTGCCATTATAAGAAGTGCCTGTCATACCCACTTTTCCGGTAGACCAATAGGCTTTTATTTCTTCTTTGCCATCACGTTCTGTATAACCTTTTGCTCTACCACACAACCAATCGATAACCGCTTTTGGTGCTAAAGATTCATTGCGTCCACCAACAGTCGGAGCGCCATCAGAATAACCAGTTCCTGGTGAAGATGAGTGTACTACAATATAACCACGAGGCACCCAATCCTTAATAAGTGAATATGAAATCATTGGTCTTGGTGCAGCACGTCTTTTCACTTCAGGATGCATTCGTTCTTTTGATTTTTCACCAAGTTCTCGTTTTACATCCCACATAATACCAGGTGCATCACCAGCCACACCAGCAAAGTAAGGACTTGTATTATATATAATAGGCAGTTTTAAGCCTTCTGTGTCGGTCTGTCCTGGTCTGGTAACGGACACATGCATTCTATCCAATTCACCATCACCATCAGTATCAAACTCCGTTTCTACCCAAAGATCGTGATGTACCCATTTCTCTGGATTGTTAAAGGCTTCAACTATTTGAGCTTCACCATCTTTGAATATTGGAGCAGCTTTTTCCGTTGTTTCTTGAGCAAAGCTTAGGGTAGATACAGCTAATGCTATTAATAAGAATGAATAGGATTTGAATGTTTTTAGCATGATGTTGTTTTTACTTTTTATAAAAATAAGGTTAATTCTTTGGTAAATAATCCTCAGGGATTGGTTTTTCTTCGGTTTCTTGCATCCAGTAAATATTGATAATCCACCAACGTTCACCATCATTCAGTAACTGAATACTATTGATGCCTCTCATAAAGGGTTTATCATCATCTTTATTTTTAAAGGATTCATACGTGCTAAACACTTGGGTAATATTGCCAAAAGTTTGAACTTCTCGATTGATTTCTACTTCATGGAATCCGTTTTCAACCAACCATTTCCCTGAACTATTGATGTAATCATCAGGCGTCATATAGCGTGCAATTTGTTTGCCTTCTTTGTCTTTGCCTGTTGGTATTAGTTTTGCGTTTTTGTGAAATAGATGTTTAAACAAATCCCAATCGCGCTCAAAACCTTTATCGCCAGAAATAACTGTGTACAAGGTCTCGATTGTGCTATTTAAAGTCGCGACATTTTTGCTGTAGTCTTTGGTTTCTTCTTGCGCATTTATGCAAAATGAAAAAAGCGTAATAATTAAAAGTAATTTCTTCATAGTTAGTGCTGTCAATTTTACTGATACCTGTTTAAACAGGGATGAGAACGTCATAAATTTAAAAGAATTTCAAACCAAACAAAATAGCATCTCCTTGAAATCCTCCTTGGTACGAGCGAATATAATCAAACCTTAAGAAACGCCATTTTCCCCAACCAATATTATCAATACCAATTGTGAATTCTTGATAAGGCTTATTATCTGGTGTAGCTAGGTTATGTGCACCTACGATGAGGTTGAAATTCAACTTGTTTAGACCTGGAATTTTTCCCAAAATAAAACCGTTAAAATCGTGCTCTGCATGCATTTCTAAATAACTATCATTGGTGCTTAAGTCATAATACCCTAAGTTGTTAAACACGTTTGTATAGTTGCCACGTCTGCTGACGTTAATTTGATTGCCATTAAAGTGTTGAAAATCTATAAAGGCAATACCATCGGCGTTAAAGAATTTGCCAGCTCTAAGATTATAACTAAAACGACCTTTGTCTGCAACATTGAAACTTTGGTACAGCCTAGCTTTAATCTGATCAAAATTGTAATCATCAATAGTTGAAGCAAATCCTTTTTCATAACTCAATACTAAAGTTGGATATTTTTCTGAAGAAATATTGAATTTACTATCTGGATAACTCAGGTACTTTTGTCCAAAATTGATTTGACCTGTTATGTTAAACTTAACAATGTTGTGGTTTTGAAAAGGCGCATCTGTACTTGAAGGGTCTATGGGATTGTTGCTAAGGTATTCCTGATCTGCTCTTGGATAAAACGTTTGGTCTGTTGTGTTAAACAATGCTGTTCGGTTTTCATAAGATATATCGGAATAAAGCCTAAAACCATTAAACAGTTCTTCAGAATAGTTTAGCTGAACAAAACGACGCTCATAGAGCTTCATGTAGTTTTCCTCAAAAAACAAAGAGGCGATGGTATTACCAATGGGTGAAATAGGATTTGCAGGATTAAACTGTTCTACCTTTATTCCTCCAGATAAGGTTAGAAAACGTCTATTGGTATTGTTGAATTTATAGGTTAAGGATCCCATAGCACGTAGGCGATCATCCGAAAAGCCATACTGAATGTTGGCACTGGCATTAAAATACCTCCTAAATTCATCCAATTGCTTTGTGTAGAAGAGATTTAATTGGGTGGTGAATCCTTGTACCGTATTAAACTGAACTTCACTAAATGGAACATCAAATCCAAGACTGTAGTTTTTATAAGAGTTGTTATAAGTGTAACCTAAAACATCTCCTAGCTTAAATTTGTTTTTTACACGGTCTATAGAATCTAAATAGGTCTTAGATTCACGAACTACTTGGATACTATCTTTTTTTACATAATCCGTGCGTTCTTCTTCCGTTAACGGCACAGGTCGTAGTTGTTTCCAAAATATAGAATCTTTTTTGTTAGCCTCATCTTCAAAAGATACTAGTTCGGCACCAAAATCCTTTTGAGTAAGATTAGTGTTGAATTCATAATTACTGTATACAGCTGTAAAACGGCCATCTCCTTTAATTCCAAAAATGCCGTATTTAAAATCGATACTTTGCGAAATTAAAGCCCACAGATCATTATTTTTAGAGTACGAAAAACTTTGCTTAAGTGAGATAATATCTGCAGCAGGAATTCTGGCTTGAGTTCCTGTAATATCTAATTCAATAGCATAAAGCGTCCATTGATCTTCAACAATATAAATAGTGCCTGAAAAAACAGGATCGTTTTCGCGCTTTGGAATAACATTGATTTTATTGATGAGGTTACCATGTTCGTCATAAAAAATACCTTCTAACTTATAACGGTAGTAACTAAAGGCATTGTTGGCAATAGGCGAGACGTTTTCACCACCAAAAGTTACAACATTATTATAAAAATTAAAGTAAACATCTTGAGCATTATTAAAGCTAAAGCCATTATCATCACCGCTTACTTTTGATGCAGTAATTTTTTCCTTTAGTTGATTTGGTCTTAGATACTGTATTTTCGAAATGGTTTCGGAAAGATAAATGATGCCGCTTCGTGTTGAGTCTAATCCACCTCCCAAATCACCAATCTCCTGACCTAAAATTTTTTCTGGTGCATCTTTGATTCTAATTAATCCACGAGAGTAAAAATCTGCTTTAAACGATTGAATTTTTTCAAGATTTTCTTTGCGTTTGGCTATGGTTTGCCTAATAATAGCATTGGCTGGGTTTTCCTCTGATGCCAATACCACTTCATTAAGTGAAACAGACTCTTCCTCTAAAGTTACATTTACAGTATATGGAAACTTGTCCACGACTACATTTTTCTTTACTGTTTTATACCCTAAATAGGTGTAAACTATGTTGAATGTTTTTGTTTCTGAAACCGAAAGTTCATAGTAGCCATCATCGTTACTTGTAGTGCCTTTGTAAGTGTTTTCTATGAGAATGTTTACAAAAGGAAGTGGTTCTCCTTTGGTATTGGTAATGGTTCCAGTGATTTGAGCGGAAGCAAAAGTGCAAAATGCAATTGACAAGAAAAGAAGTAATTGTTGTTTCATAAATATTGATTGATGGTTAAACCTAGACATAATTTATCTTACAAAAAATATGCCTTTATATTTATAGACGAAATTTAATCAAAAATGGTTGCCTACAATTGCATCAAACATAGGCTAAAATTGATTGCATAAAGGTTATAACAATCCTAAAATTATTGAAAACTTTTCTTAATGCGGTCTAGATTACGCTTACTGTCACGATCTTTAATGGTTTCGCGCTTGTCGTAAAGTTTTTTACCTTTTCCTAAGGCTATTTCTAATTTAGCCAAGCCATTTTCGTTTATAAATAAACGAAGCGGTATGATTGCGTTTCCTTTGATATTAACTTCTTTTTCAAGTTTTTTGAGCTCACGTTTATTGAGTAATAATTTACGCTCTGCCTTTGGTTTGTGGTTGTAGTAGTTGCCAAAGGCATATTCTTCAATAGTCATATTGATGACAAAGAGTTCACCTTTATCATTAAACTCGCAAAAACTTTCGGCAATAGAAGCTTTGCTGGCTCTTATAGACTTTATTTCTGTGCCAGTTAAAACAATTCCAGCCGTGTACTTGTCTAGTATCTCGTACTGAAATTTTGCCTTTTT
>JAGQZO010000038.1:0-135 GCA_020435515.1 Winogradskyella sp.
GTTGCCTAAAAACAAATTAGGAGCACAATTATTCCGTAACCTAACTGTTGTTGCTGGTGCTGAGCATGCTCATGAAGCTCAAAAGCCAAAAACAATCAATTTAAACGAATTTAACTAATGGAAGTAATTCACAAA
>JAGQZO010000038.1:194-5140 GCA_020435515.1 Winogradskyella sp.
ATCACGGTTAACAAAAAAGACATGGCGGAATACTTTACTACTGCTACATTGCAGTACAAAGTAAACCAACCAATTACCATGACTAACAATGATGGCAACTTTGATATTACTGTAAACGTATATGGAGGTGGTATCACCGGCCAGGCGGAAGCTATACGTTTAGCATTGTCTCGTGCTATGTGCGAGCTTGATGCTGAAAACAGAGCAATATTAAAGCCAGAAGGTCTATTAACAAGAGACCCAAGAATGGTTGAGCGTAAGAAATTCGGTCAGAAGAAAGCGCGTAAGAAATTCCAGTTCTCTAAACGTTAATATCCAAACAAATAATGTCATGCTGAGCGCAGTCGAAGCATCTTTAATATTTCTATTGCGCTCAATTGACATTAATTTTTTATTGAAAACGCTGCATAGTGCAGCAAATTTTAACCCAGTTATTGTTGCTCATGACGGTTACATGTCAGAGTTTAGTTTAGCATCTAAATGGTTAAGGCAAGTTAAAACAACCACTTAATCATTGCTAATTCAACAGAACGTAAACTATTACAAAAATGGAAAAAGTAGAAGTAAAAGAACTACTAGAAGCAGGTGTGCATTTTGGCCACCTAACTCGTAAATGGAATCCAAACATGGCTCCTTATATCTACATGGAGCGCAATGGAATTCACATTATCAACCTTTACAAAACTGCCGCTAAGATTGAGGAAACTTGTGCGGCTTTAAGTAAAATTGCGGCTTCAGGAAAGAAAATCTTATTTGTTGCTACAAAAAAACAAGCAAAAGACATTGTTGCTGAAAAAGCAGGCGCTGTAAACCAACCTTACATTACTGAGCGTTGGCCAGGCGGAATGTTAACTAACTTTGTAACAATTCGTAAGGCAGTTAAGAAAATGTCTTCAATTGACCGCATGAAGAAAGACGGTACTTTTGAGTCATTATCTAAAAGAGAAAAATTACAAATAGACCGTCAGCGTGCTAAATTAGAGAAAAACTTAGGTTCAATCTCTGACATGACACGTTTACCAGGCGCTTTATTTGTTGTAGATACTTTAAGAGAGCACATTGCTATAAAGGAAGCTCAGAAATTGAATATCCCAATCTTTGCTATGGTAGATACTAACTCTGACCCACGTCAAGTAGATTATGTAATTCCTGCAAATGATGATGCTTCAAAATCTATAAATAAAGTTTTATCTATTGTGTCTTCTGCAATTCAAGATGGATTAGAAGATAGAAAAGCAGATAAAGAAGGTAAAACTGAAGGAAAAAAAGCTAAGAAAGTAGCATCTCAAGAAGAAGAATAAAATAACATTTAGAAAATATACAAAAGTCGTTTAATTCGTTTCTTCGTTGAAAATTAATTATTCGACTTTTTTAAATTTAAAAACTATGGAAAATACTGTAAAAATTACAGCAGCAGAAGTAAACAAGCTAAGACAGGCAACTGGTGCTGGTATGATGGATTGTAAAAAAGCTTTAGTTGAAGCTGGTGGTGATTTTGATAAAGCCATTGAAGTATTACGTAAAAAAGGACAAAAAGTTGCTGAAAAAAGAGCTGATAGAGACTCTTCTGAAGGAGCAGCTGTTGCAAAAATAAATGCAGACAACACCTCTGGTGTTGCTATCGTATTAGGTTGCGAAACTGACTTTGTTGGTAAAAACGAAAACTTTGTTAAGCTAGCTAATGATTTAGCTGAATTAGCGCTAAACTTTAATACTAAAGAAGAATTTTTAGCTGCTGATTTTGAAGGAATGACTGTTGCCGATAAATTAACAGAGCAAACTGGTGTTATTGGTGAAAAATTAGACATTACTGCTTTTGAAAAATTAGAAGCACCTTTTGTTGGACAATACGTTCACATAAACAAAATTGCTGCTTTAGTAGGATTATCTGCTAAAGTTGACAATGCTGAAACTCTAGTAAAAGACATAGCAATGCAAGTAGCTTCTATGGGAGCAACAACATTATCTTACAAAGATTTTGATCCAGCTTTCGTTGCTTCAGAAACTGAAGCTCGTATCGCAGTTATTGAAAAAGATAATGAGGAGTTAGCTCGTTTAGGCAAAACTTTAAAGAATGTTCCTAAGTATATCTCTATGGCACAATTAACTCCAGAAGTTATAGCACAAGCTGAGGAAGATGCTAAAGCTGAGTTAAAAGCTGAAGGTAAGCCAGAGCAAATTTGGGACAGAATTTTACCAGGAAAAATGGAGCGTTTTATTTCTGACAATACAACTTTAGATCAAGAGAAATGTTTATTGGATCAAAAGTTTATTAAAGACGAAAAGCAAACTGTTGCTGAATACGTAAAAACATATGGAGATGTTGAAGTTATTGGTTTTAAACGTGCTTCAGTTGGATAATTGATTATTCAAAACATTTTATAATTACAAAGCCTTTCATTTTTGAAAGGCTTTGTTATTTATATTCTTAAAGGTTTAAAAATAATTTATTCAACTCTTTGATAATAAAAATCTACAATACCGTAATCTATATACATAGTGTTATCGTCAATAAAAACAACTTCCTCTTCCACTGTCGTACCATCGTTCCCTATGAATCTATAGTTCTCATTTTGATCAGGGTCAGAAATGATCTCCCAAGTACCTTCACCTGCACCAGTTGAAAAACAAGGACCACCTTGACCATTATTGGCAAATGTTTCTCGTTCTCCCGTAAAATCTGAATTCCAAACAATATAAGATTGCTGATGACATGGTGTATCATTTATTGTTATGCCCAAAGCTTCGTGATGGGTAAGTTCCCAGCGCCCTACAATAATATCATCTGAAAGCTGCTCTCCAGAAGAATTGTCATTGTCGCTACTACAATTAAAAAGCGATAGCCCTAAAACTACTAAAAGTAAAAGTCTTTTTCTCATAATTAATTTGGTTTTTGATTATTCTATGCTTGTTTGAGCACAGTATATAAAGTTTGAAATATAGACTTTTTATATTGAAAATCTAATTCCTTATTTGACATTTTTTTCACTTTTAAACATGCTAATAATTATGTAGCTTTGTCCAACTTTCAAAATAAGTATGAAATACAAAAGAATTTTACTAAAATTATCTGGTGAAGCCTTAATGGGAGATCGTCAATATGGTATTGACCCTCAACGTTTGGCGGAGTATGCAAAAGACATAAAGGCAATTACCGATTTAGGTGTAGAAGTAGCCATTGTTATTGGTGGTGGTAATATTTTTAGAGGTGTTGCTGGTGCAAGTAATGGTATGGATCGAGTACAAGGAGACCACATGGGTATGTTAGCAACAGTGATTAATGGATTGGCATTACAAAGCGCCCTTGAAGATGCTGATATCCCAACACGACTTCAAACAGCTATTAAAATAAATGAGGTTGCAGAACCATTTATAAGACGAAGAGCCATTCGTCATTTAGAAAAAGGACGTGTAGTTATTTTTGGCGGCGGAACAGGCAATCCTTATTTTACTACAGATTCTGCTGCTGTTTTGAGAGCCATTGAGATTGAAGCTGATGTTATTTTAAAAGGAACTCGTGTTGATGGTATTTACACCGCAGATCCTGAAAAAGATAGTTCTGCTGTTAAATTTGACCATATTACGTTTGATGATGTTCTTAGAAAAGGACTAAAAGTTATGGATACAACAGCATTTACACTAAGCCAGGAAAACAAATTACCTATTATAGTGTTTGATATGAATAAAAAAGGAAATTTACTGAAAGTAGTTTCTGGTGAAGCCATAGGAACCGAAGTTAACTTATAACTTTGGCTTAGCTTTTGATAACTCACCATTAAAATTTTAACATTATGAACGAAGACATTCAATTTATATTAGATTCTGCAAAAGAAGCAATGGATAGTGCTATAAAGCATTTAGAGAAACAATTGGTAAATATCAGAGCTGGCAAAGCTAGTCCTGCAATGTTAGGAAGTGTTATGGTAGATTACTATGGTTCTCAAACACCTTTAAATCAGGTTGCCAATGTTAACACCCCAGATGGTCGAACAATATCAGTTCAACCATGGGAAAAAAGTATGCTTCAAGAAATTGAACGAAGTATTATGTTGGCGAATTTGGGCTTTAACCCAATGAATAATGGTGAAACTATTATTATTAATGTCCCTCCTTTAACTGAAGAGCGAAGAAAAGAACTGGCAAAACAAGCTAAAGCCGAAGCTGAAGATGCCAAAGTTGGAGTTAGAAATGCACGAAAAGATGCTATGAACGACATTAAAAAGGCTGACGTCTCTGAAGACTTACAGAAAAATGCTGAAATAGACGTACAAGAACTAACCGATTCTTACGTTAAGAAAGTTGACAGTATTCTAGACGTTAAGGAAAAAGAAATAATGACAGTTTAGTCTTAACAAAAAGAATATTCATCCCAAATGCACTTTTGGGATGTTTTATTTAACAACTATTTTACCCTCTAATATGTTACAGCGATTATTTGTTGTTCTCTTATTTTTTTATGCAACAAATACTTTTGCTCAACAACCGCAAACAAAAGATAGAGATTCTATTGAACAGGTTCGGGATTCAATAAAAAAAGCTGAATTTCTCAAGAATATCGGCAATGGTTTTTTACCTATAAATTTCTTTGACCTAGACTTAAGGTACCTTATAAAATTTAATCAATATGAAGGTTTTAGAACAGGTCTGGGAGGTATCACAAACGATCGTCTTTCTGAGCATTTTCGCATCAATGGTTATGCCGTTTATGGTTTTAAGGACAAACGCTATAAATACAGCATAGGTAGCGGCTTTAGAGTGAACAAACCCTCAAATACTTGGATTAATTTATCATATACAGATGACTTAAGCGAAACTGGGAGTTCTAATTTTTTAACCGACAAACGTTTCTTTACTTTTTTTGAACCCAGACTTTTAAACATCGATTTATTTCATAGGCATATTACAAAGTCTATTGGAGTACAGCATAAGATATCTAACCATTTACT
>JAGQZO010000039.1 GCA_020435515.1 Winogradskyella sp.
AGAATAATATCACTATTGGAGATACCTCTGCAACCATAACCTTAACCTCTGGTCAGGACTATGTAATGATTAACAATATTATTACAGTACTCAACAGCCAATTACCAGATGCGACCATTAATGTTGACGATTATATCGTGAATTGTGGTGATAATAGTATTGAACTTTTTTATACAGTCAATAATTTTAATAGTACTGATGTTTTGCCTGCAAATACACCGATTGCATTTTATTTAGATGGTCTTCTTATTGGACAAAGTCAGATTACAAACCCTATAAATATTGGAGAGTCTGAGTCTAATACTATAATTGTCACAGTTCCTGAAGATTCTAATCCTAATTTAACCATAATTGCCATTATTGATGACGATGGTACTATGTCCGGAATCGTAACTGAAACCAACGAAGACAACAATATAAATTTTATTGATATTGAATTATTAGTCATTCCTGACATTATTACTTTGCCAGGACTAGTTGGCTGTAATGAAGGTTTTGAAGTTTCAACTTATAATTTGTATGATACCTTAATGAATCTGGAATACGATGAAGAGGATGTCTCTTTTTATCTATCCCTCGAGGACTTAGAAATAACATCAAACTCTATTTTAATACCAAGTAATTACAATAACGTTTCAAATCCTGAAGTTATTTATGTAAGATTAGAAAGTCCTCCTTGCTATGAGATTTATCAGTTTCAACTTACCATTGAAAATTGTCCGCCTTACGTACCAAATGGTTTTTCACCAAATAACGATACGTTTAATGATTGGTTTAACATACAAGGGTTATATGACATCTTCACAGAACACCAATTAAAAATCTATAACCGTTATGGCGATATTATTTTTGAAGGCAACAATGAAAAGCCTTGGAACGGAAAAATAAATAGTGGATTAAACAATCATGGTAAAACTGTTCCTGTAGGTACGTATTACTATATTCTAAATCTCAATGATCCTAACTATCGACCAATGGTAGGTTGGGTGTACGTAAATTACTAGATTTGTTAAGATTTTTATCCGTTTATCTTTTTCATTTGCAGGTAAGATAATCAACAATTAATTTTAGGTATTGTGTATAGATTTTAATCTCCCTCCTAAGCGTTATACACAAATCCCTCTTAATTTTTTATTTATCGAAAGCTATGTTTTTCCATCATGGAAAACAACAATATGGAGTTTCAGGTTAAGAAGCATTATTTGTTGAGGCTGTAATGTTTTCGAAATTTCAATTTGGGAAAAAGACCTCTTTTTGAGGTCTTTTTTGTGCGATTTAGAATACAAAATATTTAAATATGTTAACATTTAATGTATTTTGTCGTGTTTTTTTGCGTTTAATCTTTAATACTGTTACTTTTCAAGCTTAGAACGTGCAAAACTATCAGCCCCAAAATGATATATAACTGTACAGTAAACTTAACCTAACTTATGGATTATATTAACCGTTCCCTCCTACTATGCTTATGCTTTATCTGCAGTTTTTCTTTTGCGCAACAAATTACGGTAGATAATTCTGTTAGTCCACAAAATTTAATTGAAAACAATCTTATTCAGGGTTGTGTAGAAGTCTCTAATATTAGTTCAACATCCAATGGTAATGTTGTTGGTTTAGGTAGTTTTGGCTATTTTGAAAGAGGAGCATCAAATTTTCCATTTGAAAATGGGATTATACTCACCACGGGAGATGCCAATTCAGCAGGCAACACAGAAAACACAGCGACTCTAAATGATGGCAATAGTAGCTGGGGAACAGATCCTGATTTAGAAACAGCTCTAGGTATTACGCAAACACTAAATGCTACATCTATTGAGTTTAATTTCATCTCTATATCTAATCAAATTCAATTTAATTACATTTTAGCTTCAGAAGAATATTTTGGGAATTTCCCTTGTCAGTATTCAGATGGTTTTGCTTTTTTAATTAGAGAAGCTGGTACTAGTACACCTTATACGAATATTGCTTTAGTTCCTGGAACTTCTACACCTGTAAACACAAATACCGTCCACGAAGAAATTGTTGGGTTTTGTGAAGCCTCAAACGAACAGTATTTTGAAGGCTACAGTCTCGGCGACACCAATTATAATGGTAGAACAACCGTATTGTCTGCTACTGCAACCATTCAACCTAATGTAGAATATCAAATAAAACTCATTATCGCAGACCAAACCGACGAGAACTACGATTCTGCAGTTTTTATACAGGGAAATAGTTTTAATGCTACAGTAGATTTAGGTGAAGATTTTTCAACCTGTGCTAGTGAAGTCATTTTAAATGGAGACATAGGTAATCCTCAAGCCACATACAATTGGTACTTTAATGATGCATTAATTTCTGGTGAAAACCAAACCACCCTCAATGCTACCCAATCTGGTAATTATCGTGTTGAGATTGAAATTCCACTCTCAGGAGGTTCTTGTATTATTGAAGATGACATTAACCTTACTTTAAGTTCTACACAATCCTCTGACCCAATTTCGGATTTTGAAATTTGTGATGGTGCAAGTAATGATGGTGTTGAACTATTTGATTTATCTACTAAAGATGCAGAAGTTTTAGCTTCTGTTCCAGCGTCAAACTATACCATATCCTATCACTATTCTAATGCTGATGCTCAAAATGGCAGTAACAGCATCAATGGTCCAATTCAAAACACTACAAATCCACAAGTAATCTATGTAAGGATTGAAGATACAAACGATGGCTGTTTGGCCTTTTCAAATTTCAACCTCATCGTTAATCCGTTACCTATCATCAACAATCCATCACCTTTAGAAGTTTGTGATGACCAAGTTGCTGACGGATTCACAACCATAGACCTAAACGTAAAAAATGACGAAATCACTAATGGTCTTACTAACCTTATAGTTACCTACCATAGTACACCTACAGATGCAGCAATTGGTGCAAATCCGTTGCCCATGCCTTATGTAAACACGAATAGCAACGAGCAAGTTTTTGTAAGCGTTAGAAACGAGTTTACGGGTTGTATTAGCACTACAAGTTTAGACATTACGGTTTTAGATAACCCTGTAATAAACACTGAAGATCACTACATAGATGCCTGTGATGCAGACCACGACGGCTTTGCTAGCTTTGACTTAACAAGTATAATTCCTGAGGTGTTACAAGGTTTAACTGGTGTTACAGTAACTTTTCATGAAACCAATGACGATGCTTTAACAGGAAGTAATCCTATTATAGATGATACCAACTACACTAATATTACTTCTGAAGAACAGGTTGTGTATGTAAGAGTTGAAAACAACACTACTGGCTGTGCTTCAATAGCGCCAGTAGAAATTCATACAAACTTATTGCTAACAGCCACAAATATTAATGACGTATCACTTTGTGACATTGACAATGATGGTGTTGAAGAGTTTAATTTTTCAGGTATCGCTATTGGCATTATTAATGATTTACCTATTGAATTTGGTATTTCAGTTGAGTTCTACTTAACTGAAACAGATAGAGATAATCAGGTAAATGCACTAGATCAAACAGTACCATTTATTCCAACCAGTAATCCACAAACCATCTATCTAGGGTTAACTAGCGCTACCTGTTACGATGTAGAACAAATAGATTTAATTTTAATTCCTGTTTATGAATTCGAGTCTATTATTAATCAGACCGTATGCGATGAAGATCAGGATGGTTTTACAACAACAGATTTATCTCAGTTTGACACACAAGTTACAGAAGCCTTAGATGGATTTAGCGTTACTTACTTTCTAACGGAAAACGATGCTAGAAACAATACGAACGTATTACCAAATTTTTATACTAACACAACCAACCCCTTCACGGTTTACCCGAGAATAACTTCAAATGAAACAGGTTGTTCTGATGTTAACTTTTTTGAAATTACCGTTTTAGAAGCTCCCGTGACTTCCGCACCATCTGAGATTGTGATCTGTGATGACAATCAAGATGGATTATTTACAATAAATCTAGGAGATGTTATCCCAGAGGTAGTCAGTAGTACCAATGAAAGACAAATCACCTTTCATAATAGCCAAACCGATGCAGATAATGGCAGCAATGCCATAACAAACGAAAGCACTTATAACGCCCAAACCGAAACCGTTTATATTAGGGTAGAAAATACAGTTACTGGCTGTCATTCTACAGAGATACTACATATTACAGTGAATACTTTACCTGTCTTAACTGCAATAGACAATTACAAAATTTGTGAGGATAGTAGCGATGGTTTTGCAAACTTTGTTTTCAATACTAAAGATGCAGAGATTTTAAATGGGCAAACGGGTAAGCAAGTTCTATATTATTTAAATCAAAATGATGCTGATAATAGAACAAATGCCATTGATAAAGATGTAGCTTATCAAAACATCTCAACTCCACAAACCATTTTTGTAAGAGTAGAAAATGTGACAGATCAAGACTGTTATGGTACATCTAGTTTTATTATCGAAGTGGGTACAAATCCAGTTTATAATGAGCCTTCGGATTGGTTTGTTTGTGACGATATTTCTAATAATGGTTCTGAAACTTTTGATTTATCTACCAAGATTGCCGAAATATCAGAAGGTATTTCAGATAACCTAACCATAACTTTTTACACCTCATTAAATAATGCCGAAAATAGTATTGACCCTCTACCACTTCAATTTACCAATACAGTAAATCCTCAGACTATTTTTGTTCAAATTGATAATGGTACAATATGTAACTCTATAACTTCTTTTGAACTTAATGTGATACAAGTGCCAGATGTTAATCCTTCTGTACCTTTAATCGCTTGTGACACAAATTACGATGGATTCACAGAGTTTGATCTAACCAGCGCAGAGTTTGATATTTTAGATGTAAGACAAGATGATATTGAGATTACTTATTTTGAAAACTATGACGATGCTGAAACCAATAGTAACGTAATTTCAAACCCTGAAGCCTACACTAACACAAGCAACCCGCAAACAGTTTACATTAAAATAAACAATACGATTTCTAACTGTTATGTATTGGTTCCTATAGATTTAAGTGTAAATATACCTCCTGTTGTTAATGATTTTCAATCTTATGATATTTGCGAAAATGAGGATAATAGTTTTGATTTAACCGAAATCAATGAGGTTATAATGGACGAAAGCTTTAATGTTCTATTCAGTTACTATACTACAGAAATTGATGCCTATGCTAACGAAAATGCATTAAGTAATGACTACACCTATTTAACCAATAACGATACACTTTTTGCACGAGCTGAATTCAGTACCACTCATTGTTTTGCAGTATATGAGTTTACCCTTAATGTAAATCCCCTTCCTATTGTCAATCAACCAAATAATTTAGAGTCTTGCGATGATGATTTTGACGGCTTGTTAGACTTTGATTTAACACAACAGAACCCACAAATACTAGGAACTCAAAATCCAGCTAATTACACCATAACCTACCATAATTCTGAAGATGATGCTAACAACAATTTATCTGCTGTCAACATAAATTACATGGCTTTTGATTCTGAAATCATATACGTTAGAGTAGAAAACAATGCAACCGGTTGCTACTCTACAACACAGTTTTCAGTTATTATTTATCCGTTACCTGTTATAGATATTGAAGATCAGGTGATTTGTTTAGACAATTTACCATTAATTGTTTCTGCAAATACCAATAACCTAACTGACCAATATACTTGGTCTACTGGTGAAACTACATCAGAAATTGAAATTACAGAAATTGGTACCTATTGGGTTACCGTAACTTCTGAGTTTGGTTGCGAAAACACCAGAGTGTTTAGTGTAGCAGAATCAGAAGCTGCAACAATAGAAGCCACAGAAATCATAGATTTTTCAGACCCAAATAATATCACAGTAACTATTAGCGGTATTGGCGACTACCTCTACCAATTAGATGATGGTGAGCCACAAGAATCTAACTTTTTTGATAATGTAGGTATGGGTTATCATACCATTACTATAATAGATTTAAACGGCTGTTCTGAAGTAACGAGAGATGTTTTAGTTATAGACATTCCAAAGCACATGTCTCCAAATGGCGATGGTCAATACGATACTTGGCATATAGTTGGTGTAGAAACATTACCTGGAACCATTATTCATATTTTTGATCGCTACGGCAAACACTTAGCGACTTTAAAACACGACAGTCCAGGTTGGGATGGTACATTAAATGGCCTAAATCTACCCGCAAGTGATTATTGGTTTGTGGCTAATGTAGCAAGAGGTAGCCAGTCTTTTGAGGTTAAAGGTCATTTTGCTTTAAAACGTTAGTTATAACCAATACTTAACATTTTTTAATATTAAGTATACGTATCTTTGCAGTCTCTAAAAATTGAGATGAAAAAGGTAGTAAGGTTCGTTGTATTTTTTATTTCGCTATTTACCTACTCACAGAATATTGTAGTAGATAGTCAATCCTTTTCTCCACAACAACTTATTGAAGACATATTAATAGATAGCAATTGCATAACAAATATAAGCGTAACAAATGTAGTTGGTGGCAACTTTGAAAATGGAGATCAGAGTTATGGCTATTTTGATGCAACGGGTACAAACTTTCCTTTTGAAAGTGGTGTAGTTCTTAGTACGGGTAGGTTGGCAAATGTTCCTGGTCCTAATAATAATTTAAGTGATGATGATGCACCTAATTGGGCTGGCGATCTCGATTTGGAAAACGCCCTAAACGAAAGCAACACCGAAAATGCTACTATAATTGAATTTGACTTTACCGCTGTGGCACCACGAGTTAGCTTTCGTTATATCTTTGCTTCGGAAGAATATCAAGAAAATAATCCAAACAGCTGTCAGTATTCAGACTTATTTGGATTTTTAATTCGTCCCACTACTGGGCAAAATCAATATGAGAATATTGCCTTGGTGCCAGACACTAATACACCTGTAAAGGCCACAACGGTAACTCCTGGTGTTCCTGGAGTGTGTCCTCCACAGAATGAAACTTATTTTGGAAGTTATAATGGTACTAATTCCCCAATAAATTTTAATGGTCAAACGGCAATATTAACAGCAACAGCCAATGTTATTCCCAATCAGTCGTACCATGTAAAGCTCGTAATAGCAGACGAACAGAACTATCGTTACGACTCTGCTGTATTTCTTGAAGCTGGAAGTTTTCAACTTTCTACAGACTTAGGTCCGAATAGACTTATTGCCACTGGTAACGCTTTATGCGAAGGTGAAACTTTAGAGCTAAACGCTAACAATCCTTCTTTAAGTTCATATAGTTGGTACAAAGATGGTATTTTACAAGAAACTACACCAAACTGTTTGAACTGCGGATTTTTCACGGTAACTGAGCCTGGAACCTATAATGTTGAAGTTACTATTTTAGATGATTGCATCTCTTATGGAGAAGTGGTTATAGAATATGCACCTTTACCTATTGGCCAAGATACTGTTCTCACAGAATGCGATATCGATACAGATGGGTTAACCACCTACAATCTTTTTGATGCTTCAAACGACCTCATAAACAATGCTAATAATCTCGTCGTATCGGGTTTCTTTTTATCAGAGCAAGACGCTACAAATAACAGCAACCCAATAAGCAACCCTACAAATTTTCAGAATACTATTCCTTTTCAAACAGTTTATGCTCGCGTTATAAATGCTGCCAACTGCTTTGATATTGTAGAATTAGAACTTCAAACTTCCAATAATATTATCACTATTCCAGATTTGGAAGCTTGTGATGGCATGAATATGGATGGTTTTGCCACATTTACCTTGAACAATATTGAAGCTTCCATTATCGCTCTAATTCCCACAGGATCTCAAGTAACATATTATGAAACCCTTGAAGATGCTTTAAGCGAAAGTAATTCTTTACCAAATAATTACACCAACATAATTGCGGATACCCAAACCATTTTTGTAAAAATCAAAAACGATAATCAGTGTTTCAGCATTTCAACAGCAAACCTCAGAGTATTATACACTCCTATATTAGAAGCAGACGAAACCATAATTTATTGCACAAATACATTACCTGAAACTATTACGCTTCATGGTGGAATTTTAAATGATTTACCAAACAATTATTACTACGAATGGTATTTTAATGGTGCTTTGACAGATATTGACACCTCCTTCAATGACATCAATGAGGCAGGAAACTACACCGTAATTGTTACCGATCCTACCGGTTGTTCTTCGAGCCGAACAATTACAGTGAATGCATCAGAAACTGCTAGTGTTGAAAGTATTTCCATAGAAGGCATTTCACCAAATAATACGGTTACGGTCAATGTGACTGGCACAGGAATTTACGAATATGCCCTAGATGACATAAATGGACCTTACCAAGAGAGCAATGTGTTTAATAATGTTTCTGAAGGTGAACACACGATTTATATTAATGATAGGAATGGCTGCGGAATTATTGAAGAAACTATAACCATTATTGGCATTCCAAAATTCTTCACACCAAATGGCGATAATGTAAACGATATTTGGCAAATTATTGGATCAAACACCCAATTCAACCAAATTGAAAGCTTACAGATTTTTGACCGCTACGGAAAAATAATGATGCAAACGTCGTCTGGCACTTTTGGTTGGGATGGCACATATAATGGTGCTCTTATGCCTTCTAGTGATTATTGGTATATCATAAAGTTTAGGCAAGACACTTCAAACTACGAAATTAAGGGACATTTCACCCTAAAGCGGTAATTGATTACTGCCAATCTTTATCGTAAATTTGTAGCATGCGCTTTAAAATAGAATCAGAATTTAAACCTACGGGAGACCAACCTCAAGCTATAAAACAATTAGCAAATGGTATTATACAAGGAGAGCGTTACCAAACCTTACTTGGCGTAACCGGTTCGGGCAAAACCTTTACTGTAGCTAACGTCATTGAAGAAGTGCAACGACCAACCTTGGTTTTGGCACATAACAAAACTTTGGCCGCGCAATTGTACTCAGAATTCAAGCAGTTTTTTCCTAATAATGCCATTGAATACTTCGTTTCGTATTACGATTATTACCAACCAGAAGCTTATATACCAGTAACAGGAGTTTATATTGAAAAAGATTTATCTATAAACGAAGAAATTGAAAAAATGCGATTGAGTACAACCTCTTCCCTGCTTTCTGGGCGTCGCGATGTACTTGTTGTTGCTTCTGTATCCTGTTTGTATGGTATTGGTAATCCTGTAGAATTTCAGAAAAACGTAATCACACTAGAGCGCGATCAGGTCATTTCTAGAACCAAACTTTTACATCAGTTAGTTCAAAGTTTATACTCGCGAACCGAAGCGGACTTTAAAAACGGAAACTTCAGGATTAAGGGAGATACTGTGGATATCTTTCCTGGTTATTCAGACAATGCTTTCAGAATTCATTTTTTTGGAGATGAGATTGAGGAGATTGAAGCCTTTCATCCATACTCTAACGAAGTGATAGAACGCTACGACCGTTTAAATATCTATCCTGCAAACATGTTTGTAACCTCTCCAGATGTACTACAAAATGCCATTAGGGATATACAAGACGATTTGGTAAAACAACACGATTATTTTAAGGACATTGGCAAACATTTGGAAGCCAAGCGACTTAAAGAGCGTACCGAATTTGATCTTGAAATGATTCGTGAATTGGGTTACTGCTCTGGTATTGAGAATTATTCGAGATACTTGGATGGACGCGCGCCAGGCACAAGGCCGTTCTGTTTGCTAGATTATTTTCCAGATGATTATTTAATGGTTGTAGATGAGAGCCATGTGACGATTTCACAAGTGCATGCCATGTATGGTGGTGACCGAAGTCGTAAGGAAAATTTAGTGGAATATGGTTTTAGATTGCCTGCCGCAATGGATAACAGACCCTTAAAATTTGAAGAATTTGAAGCGCTTCAGAATCAGGTGATTTATGTTTCTGCAACACCAGCCGATTACGAGATGCAAAAAACAGATGGTGTCTATGTAGAGCAGGTTATTAGACCTACTGGCTTATTAGACCCAATTATTGAAGTACGACCAAGTTTAAATCAAATTGATGATTTAATCGAAGAAATACAAAATCGTGTTGAGAAAGACGAACGTACTTTAGTGACTACGCTCACCAAGCGAATGGCGGAAGAATTGGTAAAGTATCTTGCGCGCATTTCGATTAGATGTCGTTATATTCATAGTGATGTGGATACCCTTGAGCGTGTAGAAATAATGCAAGATTTACGAAAAGGCTTGTTTGATGTTTTGGTTGGAGTCAACCTACTACGTGAAGGTTTAGACTTACCCGAAGTGTCTTTGGTGGCCATTTTAGACGCTGACAAAGAAGGTTTTTTACGTTCTAATCGCTCACTAACACAAACCGTTGGTAGAGCCGCCAGAAACTTAAACGGAAAAGCTATTATGTATGCTGATACAATTACCAATAGCATGCAAAAGACCATAGATGAAACCAACTACAGACGCGAAAAGCAAATCGCCTACAATACAGCTCATAACATTACACCTAAAGCTTTAAATAAAAGCTTGGACAATGCACTAGCTAAAAATTCGGTCAGCACCTATAAGACCGAACTCGATGCCAAACTAGCCGCAGAACCCGAAAGTAAATATTTAACTAAAGGTGAACTTGAAAAGAAGATTAGGGAAAAACGAAAGCAAATGGAACAGGCCGCTAAAGCTTTAGACTTTATGGAAGCTGCCAAATTTAGAGATGAAATCACAGCCTATCAGGAAAAGTTAGAAAAGCTGAAGGTAAAGTGATTAGTGATTAGTGATTAGTGATTAGTGAAGCTGAAAGTCGAAAAAACTTAGGCAGAAACTAATCAGTAAACTTTTCAACAATTAAACAGTTACACCCTTCAAAGAATAAACCTATCAAGGATTAAACATCTAATTATACTGAACCTTAAAAATATCGATTAAAAAATCAGGAGGAACAATTTTGTTAGGAAAACTATCCATTAAATCCAATACTCTGTTAATAGACTCATGGCTTAAGCCCATACGCAACCCAAAATTATGGATTTTAACCAACTGTTTTGGTGAAACCTTATGATCTAAATTCATTAAAAGAACCAACCTGTGAAATTGAACTATACGCTCACTATGCGTTTTTAAGTGCACATAAGTTACAGGATGTCTAAAAAGATATTCAAAATCTTCTTTAGAAATATCCAACTGCTTGGCAATACTAAACAAGAAATTATATTCTATGGTTTTTATATTTTGATCTGTCTGAGCAAATGCTATCATCTCAGAAAGCAAACTCAATTTTTCAGCACGGTTGATCATTTTGTAGAGGGAATTAATTAACAATGTAAAGTTAAATAGGTAGATTATTTTATTGTCGTTGATATAATGTATCTTGTCGAAAAATTAAATGTACTTAGTCGGTTTTTTTAAACGTTGGTCAACTTTGAAAGTCAATAATAGTATGCGTTTCCATCATTTTTTACTATTAGTTAGTCTACTATTTCAATTCAATATTGAAGCGCAAAGTACTGCTTCTAAACAGGTTACAACTTTTACCATAGAAGCTCCTCAACTTGATACCCTAAAAACAATCTGGGTGTATTTACCGAAGAATTATGAAAATTCTGAAAAAGCCTATCCTGTCATTTATATGCACGACGCTCAAAATTTATTTGATGATAAAACCTCCTATGTTGGAGAATGGAAAGTAGATGAATATTTAGACTCAATCACTCAAAACGAGAGTATCGTTATTGGCATTGAGCATGGCAATGAAAAACGCATTGATGAGTTAACACCCTATGAGCACGAAAAATACGGAGGTGGACAAGGAGATGCTTACATCACATTTATTAAAAATACACTAAAGCCACACGTAGATATTGCCTACAGAACAAAACCCGAAGCTGAAAACACCACTATTTTTGGAGCTTCGCTTGGTGGGCTCATTTCCTTTTATGCAGTAATTAAATATCCCGAAACATTTGGCAAAGCAGGTGTATTTTCACCTTCCTTTTGGTTTAGTGAAAAGATTTATGATTTAGTAAAATCTGTTAATATACCTACAACTTCTAAATTTTATTTTCTTGTGGGTGATAAAG
>JAGQZO010000040.1 GCA_020435515.1 Winogradskyella sp.
TTAATATTGAGTTATATGTGTTGATTAATTCAACTTTTTGTTTAATATAAAAATTTTGAATTGTTTTCTTATAACTCAATATACTTTTTAGCATATTTTTATCTATAACAGAAGGCCATTCTATTAAAATGGAATGCTCATTGTAGGGTGAAAATTTTAATTCGTATTCCATAAAACGCTCACTTAATCTTCACATCATATTTAGGCAATTCACTAGTAAGAAACTCTAAAATATCGAGTGCGTTTTTTGTATCTCCATGCACACAAAATGTAGATGCTTTCATAGGTACTTCTACTCCAGTAATTGTCGTCACTTTTTCTTGTTGAATTATATTTAAAATATGCTTCAAAATTTTTGAGTTTTCATGCAAAATTGCTCCTTCTTTTTTACGTGAAACCAAACTCAAGTTTTCGTCATAAGCTCTATCTGCAAAACCTTCATAAGTTACTACAATATTTTCCTGTTCAGCAAGATTAGCAATTACAGAATTATAAGGCGCATAAAGCTGGATTGGCATTGCAATACTTTTTACAAGCTCAATAACAACTCTTGCTGCTTTTTCATCTTCAGCAGCTAAATTATATAGCGCACCATGAGGCTTTATATGATGCAATTGACATTTTTCTTTGTACAATACACTCTGCAGACTCCTTATTTGGGATTTTAAACTGCTATACAGATCAGCAGCAGACATATCTATTAGTTCTCGCCCAAAATTCTTTTTATCTGGAAATGAAGGATGTGCACCTATTTTTACATTATGTTCTTTAGCTAAACGCACTACATAGGTCATTGTTTCTGTATCACCAGCGTGACCTCCACATGCAATGTTACATGAGGACAAATAAGGCATAAGCAATGCTTCGTTGCACAAACCTTCCCCTACATCGGCATTTATATCTACAGTTTTAAAACTCATATAAGATTAAAAACACTCAGAATCAATTTTAGTCCTAAAAAGATAGTGATTAACAAAATAACCAAGCCCATTATGTTCTGCGATTTTGAGTTTACATAGTTTTCTAATACTGACGCTTTATTCATAATCCATAATAAAAAGCCTGCAATTATTGGCAACAACAACCCATTAGCCACTTGAGCGAACTTTATGATTTCTATGGATTTAAAGCCAACTGATGAGAAAACCACACCAAGACTCAATATAAACATCCAAACCGCTCTAAATTTTGAGGATTTAAAATCTGTTTTCCATCCCAGACAACCTGCTGCCACATAAGCCGCTGCTAAAGGAGCTGTAATAGCACTTGTTATACCTGCAGCAAATAATCCTACAGCTAAAAAATACTTGGCATTTGTACCGAAAAGCGGCTCTAATCCTTTTGCTAAATCTGAAGCATTCGTAATATTTTCCGTTTGTATGGCCGCTGCAGAAATGATGATACACATAGATACTACACCACCTAAAACCACAGCTAAAATAGTGTCTTTGCGCGACGAAACAATATCGGACTTAGAATGCCATTTGGTTTTTGCCAATGAAGCATGTAGAAATAGATTATAAGGCACTACTGTTGTGCCAATGAGCGCTATAATGGTTAATATACTTTCTTGCGGGAATTTTGGAACCACCATATTTTGAAGTACTTCAAAAACATTAGGTTTTGTGAGAATTGCTGTAGATAGGAATGAAAGACTCATTAAAATTACCAATCCTACAAGCGCTTTTTCTAGCACTTTATATGTTCCAATATACAATAGAACAAATGCTAAAAACCCTAAAATCAGTGGTATTATAGAAATTTGAAGATTAAACAAATGAACGTTTATATGACCTGTTAAGGTTATTAAACCTAATGCCCCACCACTTATGTTTCCCGCTTCGTAAGCCGCGTTTCCTACGACTATAGCAGATAATATTAGCAGTATGCTAAATCTTCTTAAAAATGGGTTTTTTATTTCTTCCCGTATGACTTCAGACAAACCTTTTTGCGAAATTATGCCTAATCTCGCAGCCATTTCCTGTAGCACTATTGTTGTAAAAATAGAAAGCACCATTGCCCATAGCAGAGCATAACCAAAATTTACACCTGCCAAGGTACAAACCGTTACAGTTCCTGGACCTATAAATGCTGCAGCTACCAATGGTCCTGGCCCAATATTTTTGAACCAGTTTTTCATTAGTTATCTACTGAATTTAGTGCATAAATAGCAAAACTCCCTAACCAATGTCCTCCTTCATAACTATCGCCAACAATGCTAGGTAAGGAATAATTAATATGCTTGTTTGCTAAATTTTTAAGATGGTTGAATTGGGTAAGGTCCTTTGCGATATAATTTAGACTCCACGCTCTTGAGAAATTCACACCATCGAGATGTACCAACTTACCATCTGTTCTATCAGAAACTTTACCAACTTCAATATCAAAATCCTCATTATTCAATTCTGGCAGAAAATCGTTTACCCAAGATAAAAATTCATCTTTAAGTAAAATACGTTTCATTAAGGCTGCCTCTTCTAAACAAGGCGACAAAAAATCGAAACCACTTGGCTCCCATTCTAATGGACAATTTTGATCATTTAAATAAAACGCTTTAGAACGCTTTTCAATAAGGCTTTTTAATTCTGAATGATTTACAACAACCGCATAATCGTAAGCAAAGCTTAATCCAAAGGCTGTATTAGGATGCTCTCCTACTCTAATTGGATAATTTAGCTTTGGTAAAAATTCCAGATAACGCTCTACTATTAAATCTGTTAAAGGTTGAAGGTTTTCTTCTAAGGTTTTAGCTTCAGGATGATTCCATGTATGCAACTCTTCTGTAAGCTTTAGCAACCAAGCCCATCCGTAAGTACGCTCGTAAGAGGTGTTATGCTTACCATTAAAATAGATAATTTCTTGCTCTATATTTTCTCTTGAAATGTTAGCTAATAATTTTTGAATCACTTCTTCACGATTGTTCAACTGTGGAAATTCCTTCAATAGTTTTACTAAACTCCAATGCCCATGCACAGCAGAATGCCAATCAAAACAGCCATAAAAAGCAGGATGTAGTTCTTGTGGTGATTTTAAATCATCTTTACCACCTAAAGTTTGACCAAGCTTGTTTGGATATTCGGTATTAATACAATGAATTGGTAATATTGCTAAGCGATTGGCTTGCTCTAGGTTTAACCTAGGAACATCAACGATTTTTACTTTTTCTTCAATTGTATTTATTTTAGTTGTGTCTTCTGAATTCTGACAATTTGCTAGTAGGACGATTACGATTAGAAGCCTATAATATTTCATAAACATAGATGGTTAGTACAGTAAAAATACATTAAAAAATAATGACAAGGCTTTCATGCAGAAAACAAGTCGACACTCTATCTATGTTCTTAGACCTTAATCTTAACTAAAGCAAGTAATCGCTAGAATGTATAATAAAAGTAAAGTTAGAGCTGAAAGCTTTTAAACTAGAGTTTTAGCTGCAACCCAAACAACACTCTCAACTGTGTATTTTTAAAGTCTTGAGCACTATTATCTATCGGTTTCTGAAAGTAGTTGTAGCTTGGCTCTATAAATAACAGTGTTTTTTCTGTTAGCTTGTAGGATACATTAGTGTTTAGTGTAGCTCCAAAAACAGTATTGACAACACCAATATTTTCACCTATTTCTTCATCGTTTAGATAAGCTCTGTTATTTGTAATAAAGTTGACATTACCTCCAACACCCATTGATATATCGTACTTTTCCTTTGCAAGTACCTTATAGAAAACTTCTAATGGCACCTGAACATAATCGAGCTGTTGCTGTAAAGTGCCATTATCAGTAAATTCAGTAGATGTTCCATCATTACCAGCAAATTCTGATGAAGACCCGAAAAATACCAAAGACTCATCACTAACTATAGCTTGGCCGCCATCTGAAGCAAGTGATGCATCTGTACTAGCATAAGCAATATTATTAATTTGCTGGCCTAATATATTTTTACCAACTCCAGTTTTAATTAATAGTTTATCCGAAATGGCATACCCAACTTTAAAGCTATATACAAAATCATTTTGAGCACTTGTATTTACCGCTGTTCCTTGAAAAGAGGCCTCTGAAGCTGTGTTAGACAAACCACCTAAAACCTCAACAGACCATTTTGAACTGCTGGCAACATCTGTTTTTACAGAATCCTTTTCATTATTATTCTCCGCCATTAACTCTTTATACAAATCTAGCTTTGCGTCTGCATTCTCTTTTGCAATTGAGTCTACTCCAACAACCACGGTTTCTTTAGCATTATCTATTAAACTTTTATTATTGTTTTGTAAATCTGGAATAAGCTCATTATTCTTGAGATTTCTTTCTTGATCACTATTTTGAGCGTAGTTATTAGTAGCATTAGCTATTTCACTTGTGTTGCTTAATTTTTCCTTTAAATTTTGTGCATCGGACTTCTCTTTACTTTGATTTTGATTCTTATTATCTAAATAGTCTCTATCTACTAATTTACTGTTGTTTAACGCTTTTTTTAAAGCTTCATTTGTATCCTTTGATCCTCTTTCAGTAGAATCTTTACTGGTTTCATCAGTAACAATTCCTTCATTATTTTTTTTGGAATCTGGTTCCAATATATTTGCACCATTTTCAGATTGTTTTGTATCTGTAATTTCTTTGACAGGTTCATTTATTGGTATTTCTACTTCAACATTAGTTGGTCTAAACACATACCCTAGCATTAACACTAAAATGGCCGCTGCTGATCCCCAAAACCAAAAGGCAGCTCTTCGCTTCTTTTTAGGATGCAACCTGGCCTCGATATTGTCCCACAATTCTTTCGGAGGTTCCTTAGCGAAGGACTTTAACTCGCTGTATATTTCTTCAATATTATCCTTCTTCATGATACTTTTTTACTTGTTTCCTCATTAATTTTTGATCGTAACAGGTTTTTAGCCCTACTTAATAATGACTTTGATGTGCCTTCTGCCATATTCAGTTTTTCTGATATTTCCTTATGACTATAGCCTTCAAAAACAAAAAGGTTGAAAATCATTCTATAATTATCTGGCAACTGCTGTATATGTTCTAGTAATTCATTTTGAGATACAGTAACACTGCGGTTTTCATTATTGTTTTCGTGAGTATCTTCAACCTGAATTTCAGTATTTATAGCAACATGTAACTGACGTTGTTTTTTTCGTAAAACCTCTAAAGCCTCATTTACAAATATCCGTTTGGCCCAGCCTTCAAAACTTCCTTTGAATTGATATTGATCTATCTTTTGAAAAAGCGTAATAAATGCATCTTGAAAAACATCATCTGCTTCGGTTTTACTTTTCATATATTTTAGACAAATACCATACAGGACAGGGGAAAGCAGCGTGTATAATTCGCGCTGCCCTTCCCTATCTTTCTGAATACATTTTTGTATGAGTATCCGAAGTTTATTGTCCAAGTTGGTATGATCTATATGTTTACTGGTATGTTATAAACTTATTAATAATTACAATTAAACAAACAATAACCATTTCATATTTAGAGATTTACAACAAGCTAAAGTTAATATAACTTTAATTCTAAAATTGAATAGTCCCTATAAGTTCTAATCCGAAGTTATCCGTGTAACTAAACTGGTGGATTACGTTTTCACCAACTGATATAAGATGAGATGAAAGTGGAATGACATCTCTTGAGTCTACATTATAGGTGTTCTCTAAAACGATATCGCTAGGATTTGCTGCATTGAAAACATTGATTCCATCATCATTACATACATATAGGATATTGTCTTTAATTCCCAAACCATAAGGGTTAGATAAAAAATAGGTAGAATATTCTACAGGAGAAGTGATATCTGAAACATCAATAACATTCACTTGGTCTTCTATGGCACCACAACTATTGCCACCTCTAACTGTAATGTAAGCTGTATTTTCCTCAACAACTACAGGGTCACAACCTGTTGCATGTAGAAATGACGATGTATAAACTGGATTAAATTCATCCTGTAAACCTACAATGTGCATACCATTTGTTGCACCAATAAACATATAGTCTTTTCTAATAAATGTAGTTTCTAACACTGCACCTCCGAACCAACCTTCCATCCAAGTTTCCGATACTTGAGTAATAGCGTTATAATTTGTGATATCAAAGGTTAATAACGAATAATCACTTATAGTATAAAGTGCGTTATTGAAAATTTGAAATTTAGCATAAGAGCCTCCAACACCAACTTCATTTGCTGTTGCCGCTCCATCAAAATCTTCCCAACCCCAAAAAACATCGTCATTCCAATTATATATGCTTGGGTCGTTATCTGCTAGCACTCTTTCCATTTGTACTGTAGTATAACCTGCTATGAATTCATCTTCTGAAATTGGATAAATATTGTCTTGATAGTAGGCAACATCGTTAGGAAATGTAGCATAATACGGTAACATGTCCTCTTCTGTATTAACCAATTGAATATTTGATAAATTACTTATATCAAATACCACCAAGTCCATGTAATTATCCGCATACAGAATATTGTTCTTTACCGAAATATCATTAACACCTTCTAGTTGAATAAATGCTAAATTTATTGGTGATGCTGGATTTTGATTATTAAAAATATGGATACCCGAATTCTGGGCGATGTAAAACAATAAATCTGTGTAAACATATATTTTACCATCAGAATTTGTGGGTTGCGCATCTGTAATTGCTATTGAATTTCTAATTTCTGATTTAGATTTTATTACCGGTACTGTTACAGCAACAGTATCTAGCATTCCATCATCATTGTTACAATTGGTTAATTGCAAACACATTGCAACAAAAAGAACTAAAGGTAAAATTTTATGTTTCATAATATTGTTTTCTTATAAGATGAAAAAAACACAAAAGGTTGCAGTGATTTTGGAAAAAAATAATCTCTCGAGCTTCTCCGTGAAAAATTAATTACGACTATTAATATAACGAAACTAATTAATCTGTAAAGTTTAACTCTAAACTATAATCTTCATCAATAAACATTAAGGTTGTTGAATCGTAAAAATCATAAAACTCTTCAAACTCTTCTTTTGAACTAGATATTGGGATTTGCTTAATAGCTTGTGACGTTCTAAACAATGATGGATCAATATACTTATCTATCATATACAAAATGTCATCTTTAACAATTAGAGTATAAACTCCATCAAAAGTCTTTTCAAAATAAAAAACACCACTCTTCATTTTAATACCATCAAATTCTGCTTTATGCTCATCACCATCAGGTCCAATCGCTGTATAATCATAACTGTAGTCTTCTTTTAAAAAATCTATTTTTTGAATGTAATCAGTATAGCTAATATTACTAGCATCATATTTGTCTCTTAAAGTCTTAGTTGTTATTTTTTCTGGTGTTATTTCATAAAATCCCTTATAATCGCTTAATAGTTTCTGCAATACCTCACCTTTTCTTACTCTATAGTATTGTTTCCCAGAAAAGTTCTCAATTAACAATTCTCCATCATAAGGCATCTCATCACGGAATTGTAATATCATTTTATTCCGTAAATTTTTAAAGATGTGATCAGGATCGTAATAGGATTCTATGCGTTCTAAACTCCCATTATCATAAATTAGTTTGTTGGCTAACAAATAATGTTCGGTATTAGGTGTTTCTTCTCCTGCTTTATTAAAAAATCTTTTTTTATAATTCTCTACATTCAAAAGTATTCCATCTTTAAACTCAATAATGCATAAATCGGCGCCAAGAGGATAATATATATTATTTTCTAGAATTTCCTTATTTCCCCAACGACTTCCCAAATATCTCCCGTCTTTTTTAGTCTTATTATATCTATAAGCAACACCACTTAAGTATCTGGTAATTATTTCATCACCATCAATGATTTCTGTTTTTGTATCGATATAAGTACCTTTTAAATACTCGCTTTTATATTCAGCTTTGTACCATAATTCACCGTTACTATATTTTTCAATAGTCTCTAGCTCTATTGAATAAGCAGACACATCGTAGTTTACGATATGACCAGAAAAAGGTTTACCCTCTTTATATACACATGTTACATGCTTACCCTCTATGGGATCGTAAAATGTACTTTCACCGTTCCAATCAAAATCTATAAATACTATGTTATTTATAGACAATAACTCTTTCTTTTTAACTTCCTCATCATACTCAACTTCGAATTTCATATCGACATTAATATCTTCATACTGGGGAGATTTAAACATTTCATAACTATCCGTAGTCAAGGATTTTGCGATGTAACCATCTTGATTTCTACCACGCGTTGGATAAATCGACAAACTAGAACCATAGGTATCACATTTAAATTCTCCGATCTTTTTACCTTTATCGTCGTAGTTTACAGAGGTATACTCGTCTGAATCGTCTAATTTGGCTTCAAATATCTTAACACCATCTTTGTTGTAATTTATGATCTGGTGAGGAAAGAAATAAGAATCATCAACATCATCCTTCTTAAAAAACTCTTTGTAATCTAATGATTCACTTTCATCATCTCTATAATACTCAACTGTTTTAGTAGTTGGTTTAAAATATGCCTTTCTTTTAAGACTTTTAGATTTGTATAAAGAACTTCTATAACCATCAGTAAGCTTGTCTTCTAAGCCAAAGCCATAAATACTACTTGGGTCTGGATTAATATATTCACTTATTATGGTGCCATCCTCTTTATATTCTCTTGTGAATCCTGATTTCTCGTCATAGAGTCTATATGGTACACCATAACTGTAATATTGATTGGTATACAATATTTTACCATTTTCGAGATATGTTATGACGAAGCTTTGCCCTTCTTCTATTGGTTTTACATAGCTAAACCCTAAGACAGCAGTCGCATCAATACCTAATATAAATGATCCTGAATTACCATCGTTTTCTGCTATTAATTTACCATCATCAGAAAAATATTTTGACGCTCCAGTTTCAATCTCCATAACCAGAAAAACATTCCCATTTTTATGATAAATATGATATTCAAAAGCATTGCTTTCCTTATTTCGCTTCACATCAGCTATAAGCCGACTTCCCGAATATAAATTTAAAAATCCGTCTGTGATGGTACTGTTCTCAGTATACAATGTAGAAACCACGTTGCCGGTTTTGAGTTCAGTGGTAGTTATTTTGTTGCCCTCTTGCTTGGTTTTGTAGATCGATTCATCAATATTAAGATCTGCCATAATCTGTTTTTCTACATTAAATAAATCTTTAAATGAAAAGTCAGATTCTGATTCTTCAATCGTCTTCTTTTCTATATCATCTGGAAGGTTAAAATTGATATAACTATTTTTCACCTCAATAACATTAAGATTATTGTCGAATCTATCAATTTCGAGGAACTTATCGTTTCCATAATAAGCAATATACTCTAATGCGCCATTAGGACGAAAGTAATGGATCTCACCATGCTTTATATTACCATCAAAGTCAATAAAGGTCCCTGACATTTGAAGTGTACCATCTAGATAATAATCTTCTATTAGGAATAAATCATCACTTTCTTTTGGTTTTATTCTATAATAATGTGCTAATTTTTTATCCTCAAGGATTGTCCAATCATAACTATACCAGAGTGTATCATTTACATATTGATGTGTTGGTGGTGTTCTGAGACTTAAGTCTGGTGTAGGAATCTTTACCAGACTCATCTCTGGAGATTCTACCACGACTTCTTCAATAATTTGTGCATTCCCAATAACTGAAAACATGCATACTAAAACAAAAATGTAATACTTTTTGATTTTCATTTAAAATGATACTTTGGGTTTAATATTTTATCCTAACCAACCTTCTCTATCCAAACTTCTATATTGAATAGCTTCACTAATATGAGCTCCCGTTACATCTTCTGAACCTTCCAAATCTGCAATGGTTCTTGATACTTTTAAGATTCTGTCATAAGCTCTGGCAGAAAGGTTTAATCGTTCCATAGCTGATTTAAGTAATTCTAATGAGCCTTCGTCCAGCTTACAATACTCACGTATTTGCTTGGTATTCATTTGGGCATTGTAATGCACGTTTTCTAAAGCTTCAAATCGTTTGGTTTGCAATTCTCGCGCAGCAGTAACACGTTTTCTAATATCAACTGAAGATTCGCCTTTTCTATTATCAGAAAGTTTTTCAAAAGGTACTGGAGTCACTTCAATATGAATATCGATGCGATCTAACAAAGGCCCAGAAATCTTACTTAAATAGCGTTGCATTTCTGCAGGACTAGACGTTACAGGTGCATCAGGGTCGTTGAAATAACCACCAGGACTTGGATTCATACTTGCTACCAACATAAACGAACTTGGATAGGTCACTGTAAACTTTGCTCTAGAAATAGTGACTTCTCTATCTTCCAATGGCTGGCGCATTACTTCGAGAACTTCGCGCTTAAATTCTGGCAATTCATCTAAAAACAACACTCCATTATGCGATAAGGAAATTTCACCTGGTTGCGGATAGCTACCACCTCCGACTAAGGCTACATTTGAAATCGTATGATGTGGGCTTCTAAACGGTCGTTGTGCCATTAAACCTGTATGGTCTTTAACACGACCAACAACTGAATGAATTTTAGTAGTTTCCAAAGCTTCGTGCAATGTCATTGGTGGCAAAATGCTCGGCAAACGCTTTGCCAACATGGTTTTACCAGAACCTGGAGGACCAATAAGAATAATATTATGACCACCTGCAGCTGCAATTTCCATACAGCGTTTTATGCTTTCTTGGCCTTTGACATCTGCAAAATCAAATTCAGGGAAATCTAGGTTTTTATAGAATTCCTCTCGTGTATTGATAATGGTTTGCTCTAAGGTTTCACCTTTATCAAAATAATCAATAACCTGTTTTATATTGTCGACACCATAAACCTTTAAATCATTGACTATTGCTGCTTCTTTGGCATTCTG
>JAGQZO010000041.1 GCA_020435515.1 Winogradskyella sp.
ATAAGTAATGACAGCTTAGATCTTATAGAATTGGATAGTTTGGTAAATCAAGAATTTTTAAGGAAGAAACTTTTTTTAGATTATGATTTACATTTCAATAGAGGAAAAAACAAAGACTCATTACCAAATTTAAAGAATAAACTACACACCTCTTCAAAATCCACCTTTTTACCAAAAGGAAGTCAATTAGACATTAGTTTCACCAACGAAACTAAACTTGTGTTAAAACGAAGTTTGGGAGGCATTCTTATTTCCACCTTACTAATTGCAGCGGTTATTAGCAGCTTGTTTTATCTTCTAAAGATTATTAAACACCAAAAGCAACTGGCCGAAGTAAAAAACGACCTTATCAGTAATATTACGCACGAGTTTAAAACACCTATTGCTACTATAGGTGTGGCTTTGGAAAGTATAAGTAATTTTAATGTCATTGAAGACAAAGAAAAAACCAAGAACTATGTAAACATGTCTTCACAGCAATTAGAAAAGTTGAATCTTATGGTTGAAAAATTATTAGAAACCGCAACCTTAGACAGTGACAAATTAGAGCTAAAAAAAGAGTCTATAGATGTAGTAACGCTTCTTAATGACTTATCTAGACGCTACAAAATTCAGTTTCCAGAAAAGGAATTCAACACAAGTCTAAAAGTTGAACATTTAGAAACTAAGGTCGATGTTTTTCATTTTGAAAATGCGCTGAACAACATACTAGACAATGCGGTAAAATACGGTGGCAATATTATTTCTGTAGATCTAATTCCAAAAGAAAAGAGTTTTGACATTCTAATTTCAGACAACGGAAACACATTATCTAAAGCCAACAAGGAACGTATTTTTGAAAAATTCTATCGTGTGCCAAAAGGAAATACACACGATGTAAAAGGGTTTGGTATTGGTTTGTACTACACAAAATCCATAATCGAAAAACATGGTGGAACTATAAATGTAGAACTTGGCAGAGATTTAACTACATTTAAAATTACATTACCAAATGGCTGAAAAAATAAAACTACTCCTTGCAGAAGACGAAGCAGCGTTAGGACAAATCATAAAAGAAAGTTTAGAAACTCGAGATTTTGAAGTCATTCTCTGTGATAATGGCGAAAAAGCGTTTGAAAAATACCAATCCGAGCAACCAGAACTATTGGTATTGGACGTTATGATGCCCAAAAAAGACGGATTTACATTAGCTAAAGAGATTAGAACTATCGATGATGCAATTCCTATCATTTTTTTAACTGCTAAATCTCAAACAGCAGATGTGGTAGAAGGATTTTCTATAGGTGGAAACGATTATCTCAAGAAACCATTCAGCATGGAAGAACTTATTGTACGCATTCATAATTTACTGAACCGTACCAAAGTTCAAAAAACATCTGAAAGTTTGGTTATTGGAAAATACACTTTTGACTTCCCGAAACAACAGCTTAGCTTTAAAGATGAAGAAGCGGTACAACTAACACATCGAGAATCCCATTTGTTATTTCATCTCATAAAAAACAAGAATCAAGTTTTGGATCGTTCTTTAATTTTAAATAAACTCTGGGGAACGGATGATTTTTTCTCTGCAAGAAGCATGGATGTCTTTATAACTAAACTTAGAAAAAAACTAGACAAAGACGAAAGCATACAGATAATAAATGTCCGTGGGTATGGTTATAAACTCACGGATTAATGCCTTATACTCTTTTGTCTTGCTGAATTCCTGTCTGCTGTCAGGCAGATATTTCAGCAACTCCATTAATTCTTAAGCATATATTTTAAAAAGATTGTGAAACTAGTTCAGAATGATACGATCATTGGTGCAATTTTTGTACTTTTCTAACTTGTATGAGGTATTTAGTTTATTTCTTTTTGCTGTTTAGTCTTTCTGTATTTGCTCAAGATGAAGTACAGGTGCATATCAAGGATTCTACCAAAATAAAGGCAAAATCTATTTTTGGTGTAGACACTTTTGGTACGTTATACTATGCTACAGACAATAACACCTTCAATAAAAAAACGAAAGACACAATTATTACATATGCTAATTTTCAACTTGGAGAAATCACAACGGCAAACACTTTTAATCCATTAAAAATCAATCTTTTTTATAAGGATTTCAATACTGTTATTATTTTAGACAATCGTTTAGCAGAAGCTTTTAAAGTAGACTTTAACACACTTCAAGATTATAAAAATGTCAGTTTTGTATCTACAGGCTATGACAATACGCTTTGGATTTTTAATCAAGATTTACAACAACTAGAGTTATATGACTACAAAGCCAATAAAATCAAACAAAGAACAGTACCCGTGCAGTCTGAAGTTTTAGATTTAAAAAGCGACTATAATAACTGCTACATGCTTACCGAAAAGTATCTTTATATCTATAATTATTTCGGGAGTTTAATTGCAAAACATCCAAACAATGGCTATGATAGCATGGCGTTTAGCAAAGCACATTTAGTTTTAAAAAAAGAAAATAATCTCTTTTTATTATCTAAAAATAGTAATGAAATAAAACCTATCGAGCACCTAAATTTGTTAATAAGTCAGTTTTTGGTAACCAATGAAACCTTGTATATTTACCACGACGAAATTCTACGCCAATACCAACTAAAATTACAATAGATTATGCATTTTGCCATCGCTGGAAATATAGGAGCAGGAAAGACTACGTTGACTAAAATGTTGGCCAAACATTATAAGTGGGAAGCTCAATTAGAAGATGTGGTTGACAATCCCTACTTGGATGATTTTTACAACCAGATGGAACGCTGGAGTTTCAACTTGCAAGTATATTTCTTAAACAGTAGATTTCGTCAAATCAATCAGATTCAAAATAGTGGTAAAGACATCATACAAGACAGAACCATCTATGAAGATGCTCATATTTTTGCGCCAAATCTACATGCTATGGGCTTAATGACCAACCGTGATTTTGAGAATTACTCGTCGTTATTTGAACTTATGGAATCCTTCGTTAAAGGCCCTGATTTATTGATTTATCTTAGAAGTTCTATCCCAAATCTTGTAGCCCAAATTCATAAACGTGGGCGTGATTACGAAAACACTATTAGCATTGATTACCTAAGTCGACTGAATGAACGCTACGAAGCCTGGATTACAACATACGACAAAGG
>JAGQZO010000042.1:0-10086 GCA_020435515.1 Winogradskyella sp.
TATTAATAATAAATATAAGATATAATTATTATAATGATAAAATTATATCGTCAGTAATTACGTAATATTAGTTTTTATGTGAGTTAGATTTATTCAAAATTTGTCTCGTAATCATTAAAACAAGATGTTATGAATTATCAAACAACAGTTTCCTTAAAGGAAGACGAAAATGTAAAGACCAAGAAGAAGAAAACAACTTACAATCAAAAGCCAACACCAGCTTTTATTGGGGCATCATGGACAGCTTTGTTTATAGGTATGATTTCTTATTGTGTTGGCTTATGGAATGCCAGCATGGAGCTCAACGAAAAAGGATACTATTTTACAGTTCTTTTATTTGGGTTGTTCTCTGTGATCTCGGTACAGAAGGCTGTAAGAGATAAATTAGAGAACATACAAGTTACAGATATGTACTACGGTATAAGTTGGTTTACAACCATAGTGTCTATTGTATTATTGGTAATTGGCTTGTGGAATGCCGATTTAGAATTAAGCGAAAAGGGATTTTATGGTATGGCTTTTACTCTAAGCCTATTTGCAGCAATTGCGGTGCAGAAAAATACTAGAGATGTCGCGTATATTGACAGTAAAAGGGAAGCTAAAAAAGATTGAATTAGTTTTAATGATGGTTAGTTAGTAACCCAAAACCTCGCAGATTGGTTTAGGGCTGCGAGGTTTTAAATCTTAGTTATTATGAAGAAAAGTGTAACCAAATACCTTACAGAGTTTTCTAATTTAAAGCTTACAAGACCAATATCTGATAAAATCAGAATACTAGAAATCTGCGCTGTAGCACTTACAGGAATTGGAAAGTTTGTGTTTATGGATTATCTCAGTTGGAGGTTGCCATTTGTTGTAGTAGCCATTTTAGCTTGGTTTGCTTATGTAATCTATCGTTATAAAAAGGATAAACACGTTTTAAAGGATTGGGGATTTCGATGGGATAATTTTAAATCGGTACTTAAGCAGATGTTACCTTTTGCGATAATTTCAATAGTATTGTTTTTTATCGTTGGTTATATGCAAGGCACCATCAATATGACTTGGCATATCATCCCATTATTAATCACCTATCCTATTTGGGGAAGTATTCAGCAATTTTTAACTATTGGGTTGTTAGCAGGAAACCTCAGGGATTTTAAGAAAATTAAGCTGAGTAAAACCTTAATAATTTTTATGACTGCCGTGTTCTTTTCTCTAGTGCATTATCCATCGACATGGTTAATGGCTGGTACTTTTATATTGGCCTTATTCTATGGCTATGTGTATCTAAAAGCCAAAAATATTTATGTACTTGGGTTGTTTCATGGATGGTTAGGTGCCTTATTTTATTACACGGTTGTTAATCAAGATCCTTTTGCGGATGTGTTTTTAAAAGCATTAAATTAGATTATTATGAAAACAAAATTATCAAACGAGATATCAGAACTTTTAGAGAACAATATAATTTCTCAACAAGTGGCCTCAAATATCACCGCATATTATAAATCGAAGGAAGACAATCAGCCTAATAGACTGTTTACGGTATTTGGAGTGTTGGGAGCTACATTGGTAGGTTTGGGAATTATCCTAATACTGGCCCACAATTGGGATAATTTCTCAAGACCCATAAAAACCTTTTTTGCCTTTTTACCGTTGGTTATTGGGCAAATACTTTCGGGATTTACCATTCTTAAAAAGAAAAGTCAAGCATGGAAAGAATCCTCTGGTACGTTTCTCTTTTTTACCATAGGATCATCTATTGCACTTGTAAGCCAGATTTATAATATTCCAGGTGATTTGGGTAGTTATTTGTTTACATGGATAGTGTTGGCTTTACCTTTAATTTACCTACTCAATTCTAAAGCGGTTTCAATCCTAATTATAGTATTTGCAAGTTATTACGCCTGCGAATTAGGATATAGTTTTGGTTATAAGGATAAGACCCCTTGGATGTATTTGGTGTTTATTTTAGCGACGCTTCCGTTTTACTTAAAGCTGCTAAAAACATCAACTCTCGCCAATTCAACATCCATTTTCAATTGGCTCTATGTTTTAAGTTTTACTGTTGTGCTGGGTACATTTATAAACAGTAATTGGCCAGTAGGATTTTTAATGTATGCCATGCTGTTTGGCGTTTTTTATAATCTGGGTAAAACGCCAATTTATAAAGACCAACAACTAAGACGAAATAGCTTTACAGTAATAGGCTCTTTAGGTACAGTGGTTTTGTTGACCATTCTATCCTTCCATATCATTTGGGAAGAAGTTGTTAAAAGAGCATCAATAGCAATGAACACTCAAGAAATGATAATTTCAACTCTTTTGTTAGGAGTGGCATTTGCGATTTTAATTTATTCCAAGAAGAACGAAAAAAATGAAACCTTTAATCTGTTTCAGTATGTCTTTTTAATAGTGGCTATAATTTTCTTTTTAGGTGTGGCAAATGCAGTCGTAGCAACTGTTTTAACTAATGTTCTTCTTTTGGTTTTAGGGCTTTTCGCAATAAAAATAGGCGCAGATACATTTCGATTTAGTGTCCTTAATTACGGTTTGTTAATCATAACAGCAGTTATTGTCTGTCGCTTTTTTGATACTGATATGAGCTTTGTATTTAGGGGAATTTTATTTGTAGCCGTTGGGTTTGGATTCTTCTTAGCTAATTATATAATGCTGAAGAGAAAAAAAGAATTAAATCGTTAAACCGTAAAACTGAAAAAATGAAAACCATACACGTATTTATAATATTTTTAATTGTAGCATTGGTACAATTAGTTGTGCCAGCAAAGATGATTTTTGATAGGGAAGAGGTTTTAGAAACAGGAACTACGTATAAATTTAAGACCCAACCCATTGATCCTAATGATCCATTTAGGGGAAAATACATCACTTTAAATTATGAAATGGACTCTGCCAAAACCAACGATTCAATTTGGAAACAAGATGAAACCATTTTGGTGTATCTTGAAAATGATAGTTTAGGTTACGCCAAAGTTCATAGTGTGAGTAAAGAAGAAAAAGATATAGATAGAGATTATGTTGAGGCCAAAGTCCGTTGGAATTATGGTAATTCAAACACCGTTAAGTTCGAATTGCCTTTTGATCGTTTTTATATGGAAGAAACTAAAGCGAAACCTGCTGAAGATATTTATAGAAAATATAATAGAATTCGAGATACACTAAATCAAACATACGCTTTGGTTGCTGTTAAAAATGGAAAAGCCGTTTTAAAAGATGTTTATATAAACGACAAGCCAATTATTTACTACATAGAAAAAGACAATAACCATTAATTTGTATCTTGTAGAAAGTAAACGTTGACTTATGTCGTATTGGGTTTCCACCATTTTATTAATCTTAGGTATTTACATTGCTATAAGTATTGCTTTGTATTACCTACAAGATTATATGCTATTTAAGCCTGAAAAGTTGCCTAAAGATTTTCAGTTCGATTATGAAAATCAGGAAACCAAGGAATATAATTTAGAAACCAGAGATGGAGCCATAATCAATGGACTTCGGTTTTTTCCAAAAGGGGAAAGTAAAGGTGTGGTTTTATATCTTAAAGGTAATTCTAAGAGCATCAAAGGTTGGGGAAAATTTGCTGTAGATTTTACAAGACATGGCTATAATGTATTAATGGTAGATTACCGAGGTTTCGGTAAAAGTACTGGGAAACGGTCTCAAAATGCTATTAAGCGCGATTTGCAACTGGTGTATGATAAAATCAAGGAACAAACCACAGAAGACCGTATTATACTTTATGGTCGGTCTTTAGGCTCTGGTTTTGCTACAAAATTAGCATCGTTAAACAATCCCAAAATGCTCATCTTAGATGCGCCTTATTACAGCCTAACAAAAGTAACTGCGCGATATGCGCCATTTATGCCGTTATCTTTATTGCTCAAGTATCCTTTGCCAACGTATAAATGGTTAAAATATGTGCAATGTCCTATACACATTATTCATGGTACACATGATAAGTTGATTCCTTATAAAACAAGTGTGAAGTTGGCACAGATACAACCCAAGTTAACCAAGCTACATTCCGTTATAGGAGGCGGCCATAAAAATTTGAATAATTTTGAATCCTACCACAAAATGTTAGATGATATTCTCAACAGTGAACCCAAAACCATAGACCTCGAAACTACAAGTATTAATGTTATTCACTCTTCCAAAAAAACTAAGAAAAAGGCTTAAAAAAGTACTTGTTGTACTTACAGCTTTGTATATTATGATAGCTTCTGCACTTTATTTTCTACAGGAAAAATTAATGTTCTTGCCTACAACTTTAGAACAGAATTACCAATACCAATTCGACCAACCGTTTGAGGAATTATTTTTTAAAACCGAAGAAGATGCCATTATAAATGCCCTTCATTTTAAGACAGAAAATCCTAAAGGTGTTATCTTGTATTTTCATGGCAATGCTGGTGATTTGAGTCGTTGGGGAATAATAACCGAATATTTTGTAGAAAGAAGTTACGATGTTTTGGTCATGGATTATAGAACTTACGGAAAGAGTTCAGGGAAGTTAAGTGAAGAAGCGTTTTATAATGATGCCCAATATTGTTATGATTATTTATTGAAGGACTATTCTGAAAATGAAATTACCTTGTACGGAAGATCTTTGGGCACAGGGATAGCCTCTTATTTAGCATCTGAAAATACTCCCAAACAACTTATTTTAGAAACACCTTACTATAGTATTGAAGATGTTGCTAAACATCGTTTCCCTATTTTTCCAGTAAAGCAATTACTAAAGTACCGTTTTCCTTCATATCAATATCTAAAAAAAGCGAATTGTCCAATCACCATTATTCACGGCACAGAGGATAATGTAGTGCCCTATTCATCAGCAAAGAAACTTTCAGAATTAAACATTGATAATCTAGATTTCATAACTGTTGAAAACGGAGATCATAACAACCTCATTGAGTTTAAGGATTATCACTCTGCAATAGATAAAGTGTTAAACTAAAAAAGGCTTCAAATTAAATTGAAGCCTTTAAAATTGTATTTAATCCAAATTATTTCGGATCTAAAATGTCATTGATACGCTCAATGGCATCAGCAATGTGAATACGACTCATGGCATCTGCACCACCAGCATTTCTTAGCTGTGATCGTAAGGCCTTCAATTCCGCTCTCACAACAGCTCTGATGTCAGATTGACTTGTGTTTACAGCAGTAGCTTTTACATATGGACTTGGAGAATTTCCGCTTTGGTTCTCGGCAGTCATTAAATAGGCTAACCTATCTATGTGAGCACGTTGCAGATTTCTACGGTAAGTGTCTATTTTTTTACCTGTACGCAATTCGCTCCAAATACCCTGACGTAAATCTTGCATCATTTCAGTCAACGAATACGCATTATTATCATACGTGTAAGCTTCAGTTAAACGTTGCATTTTTCCTAGGCTTAAAACGGTATTTAGTGATCTTGCTTGCAAACCTCTTATTCTATCTACAGATCCAGAGTATTCAATTCTGTCAAAGATGTCTTTGTCAATCATCCATTCTGGTGTAGAAAATAAGTGTTTCTGTAAAAAAGCCATTGCTCTTTTTTGGTGTTCTTTAGGCACTGGTGTGTAAACAACCCCTTCTTGTCCCGCAGCTTTGTAGTGTTCGTAAACACCACCAATATTGTTTGCAACATGACCCATATAACGATTAAACTGAGAGACAACATGGCTATACATTTCTTCTAAGTCATCATAATCTTCCCCAGTTTCAGTAGTCCATTCAATTAAGTTTGGTACAATACGCTTTAAATTTTTGATACCGTATTCACTAGCCAGCATAGCATCATCACCTAAATCTTCGGTTTGTGAACTTGGATCATGAATATCACCTACCTGCTGATGCCCAAAACGATACATAGGATCTCCTGCATGTTCTAAAATCCATTGGTTAAGAATTTCCTTTTCTTCTTCAGCTGTTTTGTCTAAAATAGGTTTGTAGCCCCAAGCAATGGCATACTTATCGTAAATACCAATGTTTGGCATTAGCGCAACACCTTCGTCTCCTGGTTGAGCCACATAATTAAAACGAGCATAATCCATAATAGATGGAGCCGTGCCATATTTTTGAGTAAACTCAGCATCTCTAAGTTTTTCAACAGGATAAGCAACACTACTGCCCATGTTATGAGGAAGCCCTAGAGTATGGCCAACCTCGTGAGCAGACACAAAACGAATCAAGCGACCCATAACTTCATCCTTAAACTCAGGACTTTGTGCTTCTGGATTAATGGCTGCTGTTTGCACAAAGAACCATCCGCGTAAAAGCGACATAACGTTATGGTACCAGTTAATATCACTTTCTAATATTTCGCCAGTTCTTGGATCGCTCACGTGAGGTCCATTAGCATTTGGAATGGGTGAGGCTAAGTATCTCACTACTGAGTAACGCACATCTTCCGGTGTCCATTCAGGATCTTCTTCAGGTGTTGGAGGATCTTTAGCAATAATAGCTTCTTTAAACCCTGCTGCTTCAAAGGCTACTTGCCAATCTTCAATACCTTGTTTTATATATTTTCTCCATTTTTCTGGTGTAGCTCTATCTATGTAGTAAACAATTTGTTTTTTAGGAACAACCAATTCACCTCTCTTAAACTTTTCAATATCTTCATCTCTAACCTCAAGTCTCCAACGGTCTAAGTAAGTTAAGGATTTACTTCTTTGGTTTTCTAAACCATAATCAGTTGTACTACTTGTAAACCAACCAACGCGCTCATCAAAATAGCGGCGCTTCATTGGATTTTCTGGCAACAAGATCATTGAGTTGTTGATCTCAATAGAAATACTTCCTGTACTTGAGTTTGAAGGAGGTCTGCCTGCTGCATAGGTTTTAACATGGCGTGCCTCAATATTTCTTGGATAACTTTTTATAGATTCAATAAAAGATTTGTCACTTTCCAATCTTGAAACTTTGTAACCAGTTCTTCTAAATTCAGGAAGCCCTAATGGTTTAACATCTTTTTCAAATAAAGGAGTGGCATCAATAACTGTGCTGGTAGAATCCTTGCTAAAAGCTTCAATTGGAAAGGTGAAGAGCACTGGCTCAAAATTTGAGTTTTTAACAGCCTCGTTAACAGGTAAAGAATCTGCTGCAGTAACATTGTAAGATACTACCCTGAGCACTACTTTTTTGCCTTTCTTTTCCCAGCGTAAAACTTGTTCGTTTTGCTTGCCTCCACCAAAACCAAGACCATTGGCAGTTTTTGCAATACGAGTAACCATAAGCATTTCTCTATCGAAAAGAGAATCTGGTATTTCGTAATAAAACTTATCGTCTACTGAATGAACTGTAAAGAGACCTTCGTCACTTTTTGCGTCTTTAGTAATAACTTCACTGTAAGGTTTTGGATCATTTTTTCCTGGTTTTTTTCCAGCTGGTTTTGCCATGGCTGTGGCATCTGTTTTCTTTGATTTACTGGCTTTTTTAGTAGTTGAACATGAAAAAGCCAAAAAAGCAAAAGCTACGAAGAGTAATTTAATGGATAGTCGTTTCACTTTAGTCGGTTTAAAAAATTTGCATGAAAATAAGGATTCTGATAAGAATCTTTCAGCTTTATAAGCTATTTTATATTTTTTTTAACGCAAGCTTATAGAGTCTGCAAGTAAGCACGAAGAAGCTCTACACCTTCTGCATGGATTATGGTTGTGCCAATAAATGGCATGCTGAAATCTTCACTGTATTCTGAAATTCTCAGTGTAATACTAGATTTTCTTTCAACTATATTAGAATCTTCTAGCGATGTTTCAAAAGCTAAACGTAAGGTAGATTGAACTTCACAGTCTCCACCTTCTATATGACAATGTGCACAATTGATATCAAAATAAGATCTGGCTCTGGATTCGAGAGATTCTGAAGTGTCTTCCCAGTTAACAATGGATGAGACTTCTGAGCTACTTAATAAGCCAGATAAATGTTGATTGCTTATGAATTCATCTAATTGATTTACTCCACCAACTTCAAAATTCATGTTTCTAAGTTTTGGGCCAATTGGAGTCGTATTTTCATAGGTATGATGGCACGTGAAGCAATCGGTATTGGTTGGTATTTCATAATCAACTGAGTTGGTTTGGCCATCTGCATCAATCCACGTTACAGGAACTGTACTACCATTTAAATCTAAAACCGCTTCGGTTTGCTCAGCATTCCATTTGTAATCACCAGTTTCCCACTCTCCATTAATTTTTATGAGTACACGTGTTTCAATAATAGTTTTTCCTAAGGTGAGATCACGCTCATCATTGTTGTAGTAAAAGGTTTTGGCAATAACTGTATTGTCCGGAAAAATTGGTAAACCATTACCATTGTATTGCATTGTAGTATTTTCGGGCAATGCTACTAATCGTTGCTTGTGTGCATAATCTGTAAATAATTGGGAATTCAGTTCATACTTGAATGCACGTGATGAGATATTTAAATCACTAAGATTACCTTTGAATAAGTTTAATTCAGATAGATTTGGTCTAAATTCAGCAATAACTAAGGGGTCTTGTACAGGTGTGATGTCATCATCATTGATACAAGAAAATACAACAATTAGTGTAGCAAGGAGAAGCGTTATTTTTTTCATTTTAAAGATGAATGATTGATATATGTGGTTGTGAAAATAATAAAAAAGCCGAAATCAGCAAGTTGCGATATGAAATGTATATTGATTTTAAATAATTTCTATGGTTGAAGTTTGAATTTTCCTACCAATACTGCATGATCAGATGAGAGGTAATTTAGTTTCTTTAGGCTTATCGGTACTAAATCATTTTTTATCCAAATTTGATCTAATTCAAGTAAAGGTATACCAAATGGCCAAGTTGCAGTAAATCCATTTTGATGAGTTCTAAGAGAAGTGTATTTACTTGTAAATTTTTCAAAATAGATACTTTCATAAGGTGTATTAAAATCTCCTAAAATTACATCAACATTATTTTTATTGGCATAGTCTATAACTTTGTTGAGGGCATTTTTTTTGTTGTGTAATGGGCTCGCGTAAATATCTACAACTAAATAATTTTCGTCACCTATAAGAATATGATTTAAATTTAAATCCTGTTTGATTTCAATATAATTCAAAGTCTCAATTTTATTTTTTGAGGCAACTATCATATTACTATTTAGGTATGCTATTTTAAAACCATTTAGCTCTTTTTCAATTTTATATTTATAGTTGCTTTTTTCATGAATAGCTTCAACCAATAATATAGTTTCAATATTTTGATTTTCTGAGACTTCTTTGAGTTCATTAATATTGAAGCCTTCTTGTTTATTGACATTCCAGAAAACAATCGTTTTTTCTTTTATATTTCTTTCACTTGAATTATTTGAGAAATAATAATTTTTAAAATATATAAATATGAGACTTACCGAAATTAATGATAAGATAATTTTTACCTTCTTGTCAGAGAAGAAAATAATTAATAAAGTTGCTGACATGAGAAGAATAATTGGTAGAGGAAAAGCATAGAAAACTATTCCAGTAAGATAAAACCGATCCTTCAAATGGAAGTGTACAATCAATAAAAAAGCATATCCTATAAGAAGATATGCTTTGTATTTTGTTATGAATTTAATCATTGTTTATATCATCTCAACAAATAACCCTTCATCAGTCTTTTCAACTTTTGTTAAGCCATGTTTTCCTAAGCCTTTGATGCCTTTGTCCCAAGCTTTATTGCTCAATCCAGATTGTGTTTTAAGCTCGTTTAAGTCGATACGTTCTTGCTTTTTAAGAATCTCAAAAATTGCTTTTTCGTTATCGCTTAAATCTACTTTTTTCTTCTCTGGTCGCATTTGCGGGAAGAATAATACCTCTTGGATACTTTGATTGTTGGTTAAGAACATAATCAATCGGTCCATACCAATTCCCATTCCAGAGGTTGGTGGCATGCCATATTCTAAAGCTCTTAAGAAATCATAGTCAATGGTTCCTGTGGCTTCGTCGTCCCCTTTTTTGGCTAATTCCAATTGATGCTCAAAACGCTCGCGCTGATCTATTGGGTCGTTGAGCTCAGAATAGGCATTAGCGATTTCCTTACCACAGACCATAAGCTCAAAACGCTCAGTTAGTTCTGGATTTTCTCTATGCTCTTT
>JAGQZO010000042.1:10150-18196 GCA_020435515.1 Winogradskyella sp.
CCTTCACATTTTTCACCAAAAATCTCATCAATCAGCTTGCCTTTACCCATGGTATCATCAACCTCAATGCCCATGTTTTTGGCAGCAGCTCTAATTTCAGCTTCAGATTTACCATTGATATCAAATCCTGTATATTCTAGTATAGAATCTCGCATGGTAATGCGTTTGTAAGGGGCTTTAAAGTTGATTTGATGTTCACCAAAAGTTGCTTCCGTTGTACCGTTTACAGCTATGGCACAGTGTTCTAATAACTTTTCACAGAAATCCATCATCCAGTTGTAATCCTTGTAGGCCACATAGATTTCCATAGCCGTAAATTCAGGATTATGGGTTCTGTCCATACCTTCATTACGGAAGTTTTTAGAAAACTCATATACGCCTTCAAAACCACCAACGATTAAGCGCTTTAAGTACAACTCATTGGCAATTCTCATATACAATGGAATATCCAAAGTATTGTGGTGCGTTACAAAAGGTCTTGCCGCAGCACCACCAGGAATGGGTTGTAAGATTGGCGTTTCTACCTCAAAATAACCAGCATCATTAAAGAACTGACGCATGGCGTTAAACAATTTGGTACGCTTTACAAATACATCTTTGACGTGCGGGTTTACTGCCAAATCTGCATAACGCTGTCTGTAGCGTTGTTCTGGATCTGTAAATGCATCGTAGGTTTTTCCGTCTTTCTGTTTTGGGATTGGTAATGGTTTTAGAGCTTTGCTAAGCAATTTAAACTGCTTTACCATTACTGTTTTTTCACCAACTTGGGTGGTGAATAATTCACCTTCTATACCAATAAAATCGCCTAAATCGATTAGTTTTTTAAACACATCGTTGTACAACGACTTGTCTTCACCTGGACAAATTTCATCACGATTAAAATACACTTGAATGCGTCCTTCGCTATCCTGTAACTGCGCAAAAGAAGCCTTTCCTTGAACATTGATTGCCATAAGGCGACCAGCAATAATTACCTGTTTACCGTTTTCGTAATCAGATTTTATCTGTTTGGAAGTGTGTGTCACAGGATATAAATTGGCTGGATAGGGATTAATCCCTAGAGCACGTAGTTTTTCTAACTTTTCTCGTCGTACTAATTCTTGTTCTGAAAGTTGCATTCTTGCTTATTTTAAAAATGCAAAATTACATTATTTCATAGAATTATAGAACGGCTTTTATTATAACTTCTCGATACATCCCGACGTTTAGTGTCGGGATGTACCTGGAACTAATTCTAATTAGATGTTATAACCTCTAAGTTTTGTTTTAGATCATTATTATCTGGAAATAATTTGATTGCGCTTTCTAAAACTTTAACCGCTTCTTCTTTTTGCCCTATAACACCTAATGTGTTGGCTAAACTCATGTAAGTTCTAGGTTCATTTGAGAATAGTTTAGTATTAAATTTAAAAACGGCTATTGCCTCTTCAATACGATTTGTTGCATATAAAACCCTACCATAAGTATTGAGCTCAAACATGCTACTGACTTTACCTTCAAATTTTTTCAAAAGCTTTTTTTGTTTCTTTTTTAAGCCTTTAATTCCCTTTTTATTTAAAATGTCATCTACAGCAGCCACAATTTGGTAATTGGATTTGTAATTGTTTACTGTGATGATATTCCGAATATCTTCCTCGAATGTCTTCACAGGGTGCTCAACAATTCGGTTGACTTCTTTACCATTCTTATAGAAAATTATGGTAGGAACACGATGAATGTTTAAGCCTTTTTCTTCGCGCTCAGGGCTTTGTTTATACATGTTGGGTTCTCTACTTACAGCAATAACGGTCAATTGGTCCGTAGGGAAATCACAAGCGTCTAAGACTTTGTATAATCTCGGTACTTCCATTTTGCTATCACCACACCAAGTACCCATAAATAATGTTATGGTATAGTTTTTTAATTCTGATGCAATGGTTGTGATGATTTCTGAATTTGGCTTATAGTCATCATAATTTTTGGTAAACCAAGATTTGTAATTGTCGCCCTCTAAACCAACTTTGTCTATTTTACCAAGAAGGTAAGGAGTATCGGTATTTTCTGTGATTTCTATGTTGAGGTTTTGAGAATTTATTTGAATTGAAATAATAAAAAATAAGAGTATAGCAATTGAGATCGATTTCATAATTGGATTGATTTATTGTCACCTTGAGCATTGGTTGAAAGCAAAATATATTTTGATTGAAAGCACCCTACCAAGTAGTCGAAAGGTCTCGTTTAGTTTTAACAAAAAGCTTTCGACTACGCTCAACCTGACAGTTAGGTTGATATTGAATTATTTTGAAGCGACAATATTCCCCTTAATTTTTAGGATTTTATTGCCGCCTTCGGCATTAGAGGTCACTGTAATAGTTTTGGTAAAAGCACCGAGCCTTTTGGTGTCGTACTTAATTTTTAATTCGCCAGTTTCTCCGGGTAAAATAGGTGCTTTTGAGTAGCTAGGTACAGTACATCCACAGCTTGTTTTTACTTTTGTAATTAGTAGTGGCACATCACCTTCGTTAGCAAACGTAAATAAACGCGTACCATCAGAATGTTGCTCTATGGTTCCGTAGTCGATGATTTCAGTTTCAAATGAAATGATGGCTACTTTGTCATCATCATTTTTAATGTTTTTGGATGTTGCATTGAATAATCCGATGGAGAGGATTAAAATCATAATAGTGTTTACTGTTCGTTTCATAGTTTGAAAAATTTTTGATTAATACTTGAAACAAACTTCAAAATTAGAAGTGAAAATTTTGAAAAATTAAGGTTGGAAATCGGTACTAGTACCTAGGTTGAATTTTGTAACTATTTGATAAATAAAGACTTTGCTTCATCCCTAGATTGCACTTCCAACTTTTTGTAGATGTTGTTGGTATGTGTTTTTATGGTACTGACGCTCAAAAATAAAGATTCGGCAATGTCTTTATTGCTTTTATCCTGAAGCAAATGTTCTAAAACAACTTGTTCTTGTTTGGATAATCTGCATCTTAAATCTTCAGATTTTGAGTGTTTATTTTTCCAAATGCGATAGAGGAGAAAAAGATTCAGGAAAAAAGAAATTGCAAGTACACCGGAGAGGTATATGTCAAATGAAGAATTTTTATCATCTTCTGCTGTTGCCAGCATAAAACGATCAGCTGCTAATTCATTTTTGTATTGTGTAGTGTAAGGTGCGTTGGGATAGGCTGTTTCTAAACGTTCTTTAAGCCCATCATAGTAAGGATTGTTTTTTAAATCTTCAACATAATAACTGTGTAAATCGCTGCTTCTATCCGATAAATACGCATAAATGGCAAGTTCAGCTATGGGCTCGTTTAGGGCTGTACCGTAGTCTTGCAGTGTGGTAAACCATTTTTTGTTGTTTAGTTTTCGGTTGGCTTCACTTCTAACTTCACCGTAGGCAAAACGCATATCATTTTTAAGGGAATCTATCTTTAAAAACGCATTGGCCCTAGGGTTGTTAGATTCTACTTTGCAAAATACCTGATTTCCAAAGGAAAAAGGCAACTTTAAAGTGTCAGTATTTTTTGCGATAAAGAGTAATTCTTCGCTATCGCTGCAATGGCCGTTAAAATGGTTGACGTCTTGTTGTGTTTCGGTGCACTTATCTACGTGTATGCGATAGATGCGATTTTCGGCATTGAGCATATCGCCTTTAAACTCAAAGAAACCCGTTTCGTCGGCTGTAGTTTTTGCGATGATTTGCTCAGAATACACACCAGACATTTTACGGTAATCTTCAACTATAGAAAGATATACAGTCTTTTGCCATTCGTTAGGATTGGTGTAACCCGAGAATGAATATTGTGCTTCACAACACCAAGAAAGGATTAAAAATGCTATAAGACATCGTAATTGCATAAAACGAATCTACACAATTTTATAAAATTCTAACAGCTTCGCTTAAATAAGTGTAACAATTTTAACAAGATTACGTCCTACTTGTACATCAAATCATCAAACGAAATTATGAGTATCTGGCGTGTTATTTTGGCTATTATTTTTCCACCCTTAGCTGTTGTAGATAAAGGTTGTGGCTCTTTTTTAATCACCTTTTTGTTATGGATATGTGGATGGGTTCCGGGAGTTATTGCAGCTTTAGTTATTCTCAATAATCCTGAACGATAAATCCGTATCTTTGTACTTTACTAAATCAATTCAAAGTACATGAAAAAAGTATTTCTACTTATTGTTTTTGCTTGTTTTATAGCAAGCTGTAATGTTACGGAATCTATTGTTTTTAATCAGGATGGCTCTGGGGAATTTTTAGCTACCTATGAAATGGGTGAAGCTATAAAAGCTTTTGAAAAATCTATGGGTGGAGATGAGGATAAAGAGAAGAAAGAAGGTGGTGAGATTATGGATACTACGATGGTATTTGCCGACATTATGGAAACCTATAAAGACAGTGTAGCTGCCTTACCAGAAGAAAAGCGTTTAGCTATGGAAGCTGTAAAAGATATGTACATGAGAATGCAGATTAATGAGGATGAAGGTGTTATGAACTTTGGAATGGGAATGCAGTTTGAATCAATTGAAGACTTAAAAGATTTAGGTGAAAAGTTTAAGAAAATACAAAGCCTTAATGGCCAAGGAGAACAGTTAGATGCTATAAAAGACAATTCGCCTATAGGTAACTTTATGGGTAGTGAAAATAATGATGTGGCATATAACTATACCAGTAAAAGCTTCTCTAGAATGACGAGTATAAAAAAGCCAAATGAAGCAACAGAGGATGCCATTGATGAGCTTTTTGATGAAACTGACGAGAGTAACCAACAGTTTATGGAATATTTTCAAGGTTCTTTTTATAACGTGAAGTTAACCTTTCCAAAGGCGGTAAAATCTATTGATATTGATGGTGTCGAGTTTTCTGATGATAGAAAAACAGTGACTTATAAAACGAATTGGGTAGACTATCTTAAAAACCCAAAGTTACTAGATGTGAACGTGAAATTTGTTGATGAATAAAACCGTAAAACTTCAAGATTTAGGCTTAAAGGATTTTAAAGAAACCTGGGACTATCAGGAAACGCTTTTTAAAGCCATTTTAGATACTAAAATTAAGAATAGGCGAGAAGATGCAGGCTTAACAACCGATAACCATTTTCTGTTTGTAGAGCATCCGCATGTGTACACTTTGGGCAAAAGTGGAGACTTGTCAAATTTATTGCTTTCAGAAGATCAATTAGCTGAAAAAGGAGCAACGTTTTACAAGATTAATAGAGGTGGTGATATTACCTATCATGGTCCTGGACAAATCGTAGGTTATCCAATTTTAGATCTAGATAATTTCTTTACCGATATACATAAATACCTCAGGTTTTTAGAGGAAATCATTATTCTTACGTTGGGTGAGTATGGTTTAAAAACCGAGCGTAGTCCTGGCGAAACAGGTGTTTGGTTAGATGTTGGTACTCCGTTTGCGAGAAAAATTTGTGCCATGGGAGTGCGTGCCAGCCGTTGGGTCACTATGCATGGTTTTGCGCTCAATGTCAATGCCGATTTGGGCTATTTTGATAATATTATTCCTTGTGGTATACGTGGTAAGGCAGTAACCTCTTTAAACAACGAACTTGGTTTGGATAAAGTAGATGAAGAAGAAGTGAAAACAAAGATTTTAAAGCATTTTAAGGTGCTTTTTGAAGCTGAATTTGTTTAATTTAATTCTGCTTCTGCACTTTCATTAATTCTACTAACATCAATAAGTAGTTTTCCATTGTGTCTTTTGGCTGTGTAAACAAATTTTTGTCCCCATTCTATCTCTTCTGGTTTGTAAGAAGATCTTGAATATACCATTTGCCCAGAGGACTCATCAAAAGCTTTGAGCATGGCAATAAACTCAAAATCCTTTTCGTAAAAGTCGTTTTTATCTAATCCATAAAGTGGACTGTTTTTGTCAATGGGATGAACAACTGTCCACATAGATGGAAAAAACCTTACGCTATCTCTTTCTAAATCTAGAATATGGAAATCCCTAAACTCAGAGTTGCCGCGTTTCATGGACACACTTACATTGATTTCTACGTCTAATAATTCATTTTTTTGAGGATTAACCAGTCTAAACATAAATCCGTTAATGTCTTGATATGGTGCAATTACAGCTTTTTGACTGAATTTAATTTTAGATATGGGTTTAGAAAATCGTCCATAAAGTAAACCTGTAGCCAAGGCGAAAAATAGAAGTCCAAGAAGTGATTCTGTTGCAGCAACTATATTTGCTGCTAAGCCTAAAGGAGCAACTTGCCCATACCCCAAAGTTGTTATGGTTTGAGCACTAAAAAAGAAAGCTTCCATAAACTGCTCAAAAGGTGATGTACCATGAATACCAGTTAAATGTTCTATCCCAATTAGACTGTAAATAGTAGCAAAAAGCGTGTTGACAAGTAAATAGGTTAGCACCACAACTCCAAAGAAGTGAGACCATTTCATGGTTACCAAACTATGGAAGAAATTTAAGCGCTCAAGGAAGGATATGTTTGTTTTCTCGATGTTAAAACTCCCATCTTTGTTTAATGCACGATAGCCTTGCGAGGACGACTTTTCACCTAAACCAAAATCTTCAAATTCTTCTTGTTTGTGTTTTGCCATAAGGCTCTAAATTAAGAAAAAAAGGATGAAGTTTTTTGTTGATTTTAAAGTGCTTTTCGAGGCTGAGTTTGTTTAGTTTGCTAAGGTCTCATTTTAAGCTATAATTTTCATTTCACCTATTTGGACAGATTTTAGTTTCTTTGTCGCATGCCATTTTAAATTATTAGTTTTATCGAAATGAGGATAAGCCAATTCAATTACAATACCTCCATTGTTCAAGAAGTCTTTAATTATTTCGTAAGTTATGACGAGTAACGGTAAGTACATTCCACTGGTTTCAATAAATATTCTTTTATCATAATTTAATAACGCGAAAAACTTGATTAAGCGTAATTCTTGCTCGGGTAGCTTGGATAGAATGGTTCTTTCTGAAATTTTATTTAATTGATTATTCTTGCATGATTGAATAAAATTTTGAATACTTTCTTCTTCAATACCTTGTTGTTTCAGGTAATCATAAACAGTTTTCGATTTAAAAAGATACTTTAACTTGTATGTTATTTTTAAATCTTTGACTGTTGCTACTTCAAGTTTTTTGCATTCATTTTCCAACAGTTGACTTAGCTTTTTCCTTAATTTATTATGTGATATTCCTAACTCTATCCTGTAAAGTTCTCCTCTGTTTATTTCGATATCAGGGATTGTGATGTCTTGATATTTTATTTTGGGTATTTTGATTGATTTCATTTTCTTCAATTGCTTTTGTACAATTATAACCATATGAATTCAACTTTAATGATTTACATCAAAGTTTAATGTAATAAACTCAGAGTTGGTAAACCTAATTGGTTCAAATTACGCACAAATCAACCTAAGCTTCTTCATTAAAAAACACTTTATAGTAGTGCATTTTTTTATCCTCGTCGTAGCCGCGTTCTAGGTATTCAGCAGAGGCATCTGGTGCATCCACATCGAGCTTTATCTGTATGTTGGTATCTAGTTTTATTTCGGTTTTAATCTTTTGTTTTTGCTTTTTTAGGGCAAGTTCAGAGACATCAAATTGGTTTCTAATCAGTACGTTGTTTTCAGCTTCGTAGCTTTTTTTATAGTCTTCAAAAAGCTGTATTTGGTCTTCTTCATCAAAGACTTCTTCTTTAAAGTTTTCAATATTTACAATTTCATTTTCTTTAAAGAAATCAACTGTTTTAGCGAGGAAGTTACTCTGTTCTTGTCCGCCAAAATTAGGCTGTAAAACTTCTTTAGAAAACTCTCTGCAAAGCTCAATATAATTTTTGGTGTGTTGGTTGCTGTCGTCTGGGTATTTTATGTTTAGAAAGCTTTTAATCCAGTATTGGGTATCGTAGGTATTGTTGTCTACACTAAACACTATTTTACCTTCCATATCTGAGGTATTTAGAATCAAACAACCCTTATCTACCTTTTTGGCCTGTATGCCTTTTTGCACTAAAATATCGTAGTTTCCAGACTCTAAATAGGTCTGGAAAAACTCGGTTTTGTTTTCAATTT
>JAGQZO010000043.1:0-4943 GCA_020435515.1 Winogradskyella sp.
TTGTTGGTGCTATTGCAGCAGCAGCGGCACTTTACTTAATTGTTTCAGGTAAATCTGGTTTTGAAACTGTAGGTGGTTTTGCTGCTAATGGTTTTGGAGATTTATCACCAGATGGATATAATATGGTATCTGCTTTAGTTGCAGAGATTATTTTAACAGCATTTTTCTTATTGGTTATTTTAGGAAGCACTAATGCAAGAGCTCCTAAGGGTTTTGCCCCGATTGCCATAGGTTTAGCCTTAACTTTAATTCATCTTATTAGTATTCCAATAACCAACACATCCGTAAATCCAGCTAGATCATTGAGCCAAGCAATCTTTGCCGAGGGAGCTTATCTATCTCAGGTATGGTTATTTTGGGTTGCTCCAATAGTAGGTGCTATTATTGGTGGTATAATCCATAAAACATTTTTTGAAAAAGAATAGTTTTAAACCCATAAACAAAAAAAAGAGGCGTAAACTGCGCCTCTTTTTTTAATATAAATTTAATCTTAGTTGTCTTTTAACGAAATTTCAGCAACCTCTGTATTATTTTCGTTGGTTTCGTCTCCGTCTTTACCAATTTTTATACTTAGTGCTAACGCATCTTCCATGTATGGAATTTGCATTAACTTACGGTCAGATTCATCTAATATGCCTAAGTTAACCATTCTATCTTGTAACTCGGCCCAGATTTGATAATGCTGATCTTCAGGTAGCTCTGGTAATTTAATAACATCTATCATTGATGTTTTTTCTACGGGGTTTATATAGGCTACCGTTTTAAGGTCTTTAGCCCTGTCATTACCATTAATGATATACTTTCTGGCATCTGGGTCGTTTAATTTATTTAATTCTAGTGATAGCTCGGATAGCATGGTATTATTCTTCTTTATATCACTTCTTAGGTCGTAAATCTCATCTATAACAACATTGTTCTCGTCTAAAAGGATTTGATTTTTTTGGTAAAGGAATAAAGAAAATGCAGCAAATAATACAGCAGCAGCAGTTGCCGCAATGCTGTACCAAGGTGTTTTTCTATGCTGAACTAATTGAATTACTTTGGTATGATTGTTTTCATCCAAAGCCTCTAATATGTTTCCTAAAATATGATTAGGAACGTCAACAGCACCAGCTTTAGCAATTATCTCTAAATTTTTCTGAAGCTTGTCGTAAGCTTGGGCAGCTTCAGGATAATTACTAATGAAAAACTCTACTTCTTTAGTTTCTTCTAAAGACGCTTCACCTACTAAGTACTTATTTAGCAGGTTAGAATTTAAAAAGGTATGTAATTTTGTTTCCATAATTAAAGTTATTCTGGATCATAAACTTTTTTAAGTTCACGTAATCCAATTTTTAATCTCGATTTTATGGTACCAAGCGGAATGTCTAGTTCTTCACTGGCTTCCTGTTGCGTCATGCCTTGAAAAAATAGGGCATCTAACACAATTTGATACTTTTCTTCGAGTCGTCCAACTTGCTCTTTAATATCCAAAACATCTTGGTTTAAATTGCTTGATGGTAAGATATATACGTTTGAGGTATCGATTTGGATTTCTTTCTGATATCTATTATTGAAGCTACGTAATTTATCTATAGCTGTATTTCTGGCAATTCTAAATAACCAAGTAAATAATTTGGCTTTGCTAGAATCATATTTATGGGCATTTTTCCAAACTTTTATAAAGGTTTCTTGTAAAGCATCTTGAGCAACCTCTTCGTTTATGGTTATTTTTAAAATAACACCATAGAGACTGTTAGAATAGTTTTCGTATAACAAATCTAACGCACGCTTGTCGCCTTTGTCTAATAAATCGATTATTTTCTGTTCGGTTGGTGTAATGCTCAAAATGTTAAAATCTTGGTTTTTAGATTTTTAAATGATCCAAAATGGATTTATTAACGTAAATATAGTTAAATACAGTAAAAAAAGTATTTAGCATTATAAAGTTAGAATAATCATTTTCAGAGAGATTGGTTAATAGCATTTATAAGATTATTCTAAATTCAAAAGTCGTAAACTTCATTGCGACTTTTGTTTTATATAATATTTACCTCGGTTTCAATTGAGATATCAAAAATTCGATTAATGGTTTTTTGAATTAATTGTGCCAACTCATAAATATCGCTCCCTTTGGCATTTCCATAATTAACTAAAACAAGGGCTTGCTCATTGTGTACACCGTAATCATAAAATCGTTTACCTTTAAAACCAGCTTGTTCTATAAGCCATCCAGCAGGTACTTTTACCAAATCATCAGAAACTTTATAGGATGGTACTTCTAGGAAATTAGCTTGTAGTTTTTTGAACTGATCAATTGAAATCACAGGATTCTTAAAGAAACTTCCACTGTTGCCAATTTCTTTTGGATCTGGCAATTTGCTTTGCCTAATGGCTATTACGGCATTAGATACATCTTTGATTGTTGGTTCTGTAATATTAAAGGCTTCGAGTTGCTGTTTAATGGCACCATAATCCGTGTGAAGAATATGATTTGATTTAGTTAGTTTGAATGTAACACTTGTTATTATATATTCATCTTTTAGCTCTTGCTTAAAAACGGATTCTCTATAGCCAAATTTGCAATCTGCTTTTGTGAAAATTCTTTTTTCTTGGTCATTCACACCAATAGCCTCACAGCTTTCAAAAACATCCTTAAGTTCTACGCCATAAGCTCCAATATTTTGAATAGGAGAAGTCCCTACATTACCAGGAATTAAGGATAAATTTTCGATACCACCATAATTGCGTTCCAAACACCATAGCACAAACTGATGCCAATTTTCACCGGCCTTGGCTCTAACAAAAACAGCGTCATCTGTTTCGTTAACTACTTCAATTCCTTTTAAGTTAATATGAAGTACTAAGGCTTCAATATCTTTGGTAAGCAACATATTGCTTCCTCCACCAAGAATGAATAGGGGTTGATTTTTTTTGGTTTTTAGAACTTCAGTAAGAGTAGTTTCATTAGTAATGTTGCAATATTTCTTAGCCTCTGCATTAATGCCGAAGGTGTTAAAAGGTTGTAGTGAAACATTATATTCAATAACCATTAGTCTTTGTAAACTTTTAAGGCTTCTTCTAATACTTTAATAGCTATTTTGAGACTATTTTCATTTAATACGTATGCAATTCTAATTTGATTGCGCCCAACACCAGGTGTTGAATAAAAGCCTGCTGCTGGTGCTACCATAACTGTGTTATTGTTGTATTCATAGGATTCTAATAACCAGCGTGCAAAATCATCTGAGTTTTTAACAGGTAATTCGGCTATACAATAAAAGGCTCCGTTTGGTTTGGCAACTTTTACACCAGGAATTTTTTGTAAGCCTTCAATCAATATGTTTCTTCGCTTTACATACTCTTCCTTAACATCATCAAAATAACTTTGAGGTGTGTCTAGAGCCGCTTCACTTGCAATTTGCGCTAAGGTTGGTGGGCTTAATCTTGCCTGAGCAAATTTTAAGGCCGTTTTTATAACTTCCTTGTTTTTTGAAACCAAATAGCCAATACGCGCACCGCACATGCTATAGCGTTTAGAAACCGAATCTATAACTATAGCGTGCTCTTCTAAACCAGGCTCCTGTAGAATTGAGTAATGCTCAATACCATCATACACAAATTCTCTGTAAACTTCGTCCGCAATCAAGAATAAATCATGCTTTTTTACAATAGCGGCTAATTTGCTAATTTCTTCTTTAGAATATAAATAGCCTGTTGGATTACCTGGATTACAAATTAGAATCGCTTTTGTTTTAGGCGTAATTAGCTTTTCGAATTCCTCAATAGGTGGCAAAGCAAAATTGTCTTCTATTTTAGAAATTACAGGAACCACTTTAACACTTGATGCTGTTGAAAAACCATTGTAGTTAGCATAAAATGGTTCTGGGATTATTATTTCATCATCCTCATCCATAATACTGCCAAAAGCAAATAATAGTGCTTCACTACCACCAGTGGTTACAATGATGTCATTGTGCGTAACTTCAATATTGTTACGTAAATAATATTGTGCGATTTTCTTTCTGTATTCCTCTGATCCTTCAGATCTTGAATACGCTAAGATATCCAACGAGTGTACTTTTACTGCATCTAATGCAATAGTAGGAGTTTTAATATCTGGCTGTCCAATATTTAGGTAATATACGGTTTTTCCTTGTTTGTGGGCTTCTTCAGCATATGGCACCAATTTTCTAATTGGTGACTCTGGCATATTAATACCTTTTTCAGAAATTTTAGGCATGGTAAAAAAATTAAAGTGCTAAGTTCCGAAATTTCTTAAAGTTTCTACAAAAAATAACACTGAAAATATATAGTTACGCAAAGATTTGTAAATTCATTAAAATCTAATCCATCTTGAAAAGACTTTACGCACATATAATTTTAATCTTATTGTTCTTAAACAGTTGGTTAATCATTGGGCAAGGTCAATTCTTTTTAAAAGATAAAGTAAGCCAGAAAATTAATTTTGAGTTTGCTGCTAACCTTATCATAATTCCTATTGAAATTAATGGGGTTGAGTTGTCTTTTGTTTTAGATACAGGTGTTAGCAAGCCAATATTATTCAATTTAACCGCAAATGATTCCCTCGATTTAAAGAATACAAAGACATTTTATCTTCATGGTTTAGGTGCTGAAGGCAAGATAGAAGCCATAAAGTCTAGCTACAATAGATTTAAGATTGGTGATGCTGTTGGGAGCAATCAGGATTTATATGTGGTTTTTGATGCAGATATAAATTTTACTCCTCGATTGGGCATAGTTGTACACGGAATCATAGGGTATGATATATTTAAGGATTTTGTTGTAGAAATTAATTACAGCTCTAAATATATAAGATTACATAAGCCTGAATCTTTTAGACCTAAAACATCAAAACAATGGCAATCCATTCCAATGGAAATCCATAAAAATAAGCCTTATTTAGACGCTGAAATTATTTTGGGAACTGATTCTAAAGAGGT
>JAGQZO010000043.1:5035-7111 GCA_020435515.1 Winogradskyella sp.
TCCCTTTTTTTTAGAGATTATCTTGGAAAAGGGTTAAGCGGTTCGGTTTATGGAAAAAGATCTAAGCTAAAGAATTTTCATTTAAATGATTTTAGTCTGGAAAATGTTAATGTGGCTTATCCAGACTCAGTCTCAGTAGATACAAACAAGATCTATGAACAGAGAAATGGTAGCGTAGGAGGGGATATTTTAAAGCGCTTCAATTTTTATGTAGATTATACTAATAAGATGTTATATCTTAAAAAGAATAGCTACTATAAAGAACCTTTTACGTATAATAATAGTGGGATAGTATTAGAGCATAACGGAACTATGTTTGTAAAAGAAAAAATTAAGATACCCAATAGTGATGGTTATAGAAACAGTAATACTATTAATTCGGTAAAAATTGACTTATCGATTAATCATAAACTATCAATAAGACCAATTTATAAAATAGTTGAAATAAGAAATTCGTCAAACGCGTATGCTTGTGGTGTTAGGGTTGGCGATATCTTGTTGGAGATTAATGGCAAGGAAGTTTATGAACTTAAACTCAATCAAATCAGTGAAATTTTGCATGGTAAAACAGGTAGACCTATAAGGTTAAAAATTGAGCGTAATGGTGAGGTGAAAATATTTAAATTTAAGTTGGATAATGTCCTAAAACGAAATGAGCCCTCAAATTGAGAGCTCATTATAATTTATAAAAAACTGAGTTTACTGCTCAATCATACTTTTTTCTTTCTTTTCTAAAACACTTGTTTTATCAGGATCTACAACTAAGCCTTTAATCTTTAGAGCAACCGTTGGTGTTTCGGCATTAGAAAAAACGGTTATGGTTTTTCTAATTGGGTTAACCCTATTAGTGTCGTATTTAACTTCGATTTCACCAGTTTCACCAGGCATAATTGGGTCTTTCGGCTTTTTTGGTACCGTACACCCACAAGTAGATTTTACATTAGAAATTACCAAAGGCGCATTTCCTGTGTTGGTAAATTCAAATGTTCTTACACCATCAGAGCCTTTTTCAATCGTACCATAATCAATAACTGTGGTCTTAAACTCTATCTTAGCTACTTTTTCTTCCTGAGCAAAAGATCCAAAACTTATTAAACCTACAAATAGAATTACTATTAAATTTTTCATCATTTAAATTTTTAAATTGATACTATCAAAACTACTTACTTTTTTACTCTCCTCAAAATTAATTAGATATAATACACGCTATTTAACAAATTTTGATTTATACATGCATATAAAACAGTCTAATAATTTTTCAAAAAAAGAAATATAAGTACTTTTGTCAGTTACTTAGCAAAAACGATACCAAAATATGGAAATCCCATCAAAATATAACGCATTGTCAGTAGAAAAAAAGTGGTACGACTACTGGATGAAACATAACTATTTTCATTCTGAACCAGATGAAAGAGAACCATATACCATTGTAATACCACCACCAAATGTTACTGGAGTTTTACACATGGGACATATGTTGAATAATACTATTCAAGATGTGTTGATTCGTCGTGCACGTCTATTGGGCAAAAATGCATGTTGGGTTCCAGGTACAGACCATGCATCTATTGCAACCGAAGCTAAAGTTGTTGCTAAATTAAAGGCGGAAGGCATTGACAAGAATGATTTAACAAGAGATGAATTTCTAAAGCATGCTTGGGATTGGACTCACGAATATGGCGGAGTTATTCTTGAACAGCTTAAAAAATTAGGTTGCTCTTGCGATTGGGACAGAACCAAGTTTACCATGGACGACGATATGTCTGAAGCGGTAATAAAAGTCTTTATTGATTTATATAATAAAGGTTTAATTTACCGTGGTTACCGTATGGTAAACTGGGATCCGGAAGCTAAGACAACATTGTCTGATGAAGAAGTAGAGTATGTTGAAAAGCAAGGAAAGCTCTATTATATAAAGTATAAAATTGAAGGTTCTAATGAAACCTTAACTATTGCTACTACACGACCTGAGACTATATTAGGCGATTCAGCAATTTGTATCAATCCAGAAGATCCAAGACATCAAAATCTTAAAGGTAAAAAAGCGATTGTGCCAATATGTAATCGTGTAATTCC
>JAGQZO010000043.1:7267-8559 GCA_020435515.1 Winogradskyella sp.
GAAGGTCAAGATCGATTTGCTGTTCGTAAAGCAATTGTTAAAGAATTAGAATCTTTAGGTCAAATTGAAAAGATTGAAGATTATACCAACCGCGTTGGTATATCAGAGCGTACAAAAGCAATTATCGAGCCACGTTTAAGCGACCAATGGTTTCTAAAAATGGAAGATTTAGCTAAGCCAGCTTTAGATGCGGTACTTTCTAATGGTGAAGTTAAATTATTTCCGAAAAAGTTTGAAAACACCTACCGTCATTGGATGGAAAACATCAGAGACTGGAACATCTCACGACAATTACTTTGGGGACAACAAATTCCTGCATACTATTATGGAGACGACAAAGAAGATTTTGTGGTTGCAGAAAACATCAATGATGCTCTGGAATTAGCTAAGAAAAAAACTTCAAATTTAGAACTTCAGGTTTCAGACTTAAAACAAGATACTGATGCACTAGATACGTGGTTCTCATCTTGGTTATGGCCAATTTCTGTATTTGATGGTATTCGTAATCCTGAAAATGAAGACATAAAGTATTACTATCCTACCAACGATTTGGTAACTGGACCAGACATTTTATTCTTTTGGGTAGCACGTATGATTATTGCTGGCTACGAATACAAAAATGAAAGACCGTTTGAAAATGTTTACCTCACAGGATTGGTAAGAGACAAACAAAGAAGAAAAATGTCAAAGTCGCTTGGCAACTCGCCAGATGCTTTAAAACTAATTGAAGAATACGGTGCAGATGGTGTAAGGGTTGGTTTACTGTTAAGTTCTGCGGCTGGAAATGATTTATTGTTTGATGAAGATTTATGTCAACAAGGAAAGCAGTTTGCCAATAAAATCTGGAATGCTTTTAGATTGATTAAAGGGTGGGATGTAGATGTGTCTATTGAGCAACCAAATTCCAATAAAATAGCTTTAGAATGGTACGAGTCTAAGTTTCAAAAAACGATAAAAGACATAGAAGACCATTTTGAAAAATATCGTCTAAGCGATGCACTAATGGCTACCTATAAATTAATCTGGGACGATTTTGCATCTTGGCTATTGGAAATCATTAAGCCAGAATATCAAAAGCCAATAGATAAAACCACTTTGGATGAAGTAATCATGCTTTTTGAAAATAATTTGAAAATCCTTCATCCATTTATGCCGTTTTTAACTGAAGAAATATGGCAATATATTCAAGAACGCTCACCAGAAGAGGCTCTGATTATTGCAAAATGGCCAGAAAGCAAACCAATCAATGAAAAGCTAATTTCTGAATTTGATTTTGCTGCTGAAGTCATTTC
>JAGQZO010000044.1:0-8663 GCA_020435515.1 Winogradskyella sp.
TGGGTTATTTCATCACTGTCTGCAACTCTAGTCATGTGAATGGTTCTGAGATAGTAGATGCCATCTTTAGGTAAATCTACAGTAACAACACCTTTAGCATTGGTGCGTAATTGCTGACCACTAGTATGGGTATGTGGCTTTTCTTCTTCAGCACCATACGAATGTTCATCTTCAGTATCATGAGAATGTTCATGCGAGTGTACCTCACCTTGGTGTTCATGATCGTGACTGTGGGCTTCATTAGTATTTGAAGTATGCTCTTGGTCGTGGTCTCCATCATCATGAGAATGCTTATGCGAATGGGTTTCATCATCATGACTATGTTCTTGAGTATTTTCATCATGTGAATGAGCATGAGATCCTTTGACAGAATCTGCAAAAACAAGCTGATTGGCTAAAGGTTTTCCATCCAATAGTAATTGGACATCGAGTTGCTCACCAGTATGCTTGTCATAAGGATTTACCATGGGAACAAACTCAATAGGATATCCAAGAACTGTTTTCCAATCATCTGTCTTTATATCACCGACTTGATAAATAGCCTTTACATGCTTTTGATAATTCTCAACGACGTCTTGGCCTAACAAGCTATCCGCCGTACGTTGTTTCAGCATATCCAAAACACCATCGCTTTTAAGATATTTATTGAATTTCTCTGCAGTAAGTTCAATATTTCTGGCTTTGGTTGAAACACCTGCCACGTAAGTTCCTGCATCACCTGTATTGAACGTTAATTTTGTAATGGTACTATCTTGGTCTTGCCATTGTTCTGGATTGATAGCTTCTCGCTTTCCATGTGAAACCACGGACGCATCCAACATACGATCACGAGCAATGGTATTATCACTTTTCTCAAAAGTACCATTGTATAAGCTTAAAACCGCTTCTTGATTAGGCTCTAAGAAATAGGTTTCTAATTTTATATATAAATCGTGACTGCAGAATAACACGATTGCAGCCAATAAACAAAAAGGCTTAAAAAATTTGTTCCTTATAGCTTTTGTAATTTTTCTTCTTTTAAATTTCATAATCAAATGTTAGTTTTTATAAAATGATTAAAGTGCCATAATATTCTGTTTTGCTTCCTCAAACTCCGTCAACATATCGTTGACTATGGCTGCAACAGGTTTAATATCGTGGATCAATCCTGAGATTTGCCCAATTTCTAATTCGCCATCGTCTAAATCGCCCTCAAACATTCCACGTTTGGCCCTAGCACGTCCTAAAAGTTCTTTCAATTGCTCTGGTGTTGGTGCGGTTTTATACAACTCTTGTAACTCATTGTAAAACTTGTTTTTAATCAATCGTACTGGTGCGAGTTCTTTTAAAGTCAGTTGCGTATCGCCTTCTTTAGCATCAACGACCACTTGCTTAAACGCTTGGTGTGCCGAGGATTCTTCACTCGCTACAAAACGGCTACCAACCTGTACTCCATCGGCACCCAAAACCATGCAAGCCAACATGGCTTTTCCTGTGGCGATGCCACCTGCGGCAATCAATGGAATTTCTAAGTGTTCTTTTACCATTGGGATTAAAGTGAGTGTTGTGGTTTCGTCTCTTCCATTATGACCACCTGCTTCAAAACCTTCAGCTACTACAGCATCAACTCCTGCGTCTTGGGCTTTAAGTGCAAACTTTACAGAACTCACGACATGCACCACAGTAATGCCACGCTCTTGCAACCAACTGGTCCATGTTTTTGGGTTTCCGGCAGAGGTGAATAAAATTTTTACGCCTTCTTCCACAATGATATCCATAATCTCTTCAATGTTTGGATACAGCATAGGGACGTTCACTCCAAAAGGTTTGTCGGTTGCAGCTTTGCATTTTTGGATATGCTCGCGCAACACATCTGGATACATTGAGCCTGCACCTATTAAGCCTAAAATGCCAGCATTACTGGCTGCTGAGGCGAGTCTCCAACCACTATTCCAGATCATGCCGGCTTGGATGATTGGGTATTGTATATTGAAGAGTTTTGTGATTCTGTTTTCCATTATTGATGATTTATTCTTAAGATGCTTCGACTGCGCTCAGCATGACATAATAGTTTTTGATAAAATTCGTCAATTCGAGTGAATTTCACGAATAGAAATGAGTGAAATTTGTATCGAGAATAAGAATTTAACCACTAATAGTTCTCGATACAATTTGCTCACCAGTTCGCAAATCACTCGAACTGACATCTAGTTTTGATATAAGGGTTGCCGTCACTTCGAGTGGCAAGCGCAAGCTTGTTGTATCGAGAAGTCTTGGTTAGGAAAAGTTTTTCAATCTGTTTTATTCCTTAATAAACTTAAACGTTTTAGACTGACGTTCTGTAGAAATTTTCATCACATAAATTCCAGATGATAAATTTGAAACGTTAATATTGGAAAGATTCTGACTTAGTATTGCAGAATTGATTTCTTGACCAAGTGATGTGTAAAAGGTAATTTTTAGATTATTGCTTTCAATAGGTAGATTGAATTTTAATTCATCTTTCACAGGATTTGGATAAAAGCTAAAACTGTTTAGAACCTCCTCTTCCACTCCCAAAGTTCTTGCCAATGCCAAATCAGGGATTCCATAACCTAACAAATTATCTGGCATGGTGTACTGAGAAGCCGATTGCCTCACGTAATCCATAACTTCGGTTGGTGACAAATCTGGTACAGCTTGCCATAAAGAGGCTATACCACCACATAAAATAGGACCGCTCAGCGATGTCCCGTTATTTTGTGTAATGACATCATTTTCGTTGACCACATATGCGGCTCCACCACGAGCAACAACATCTGGCTTTTGATATCCGACTTGTGCGGCACTACCTTGCGAACTAAATGCTACATAATCTCCATTAGCATCAACAGCTCCAACAGATAAAACATTTGGTGAATCCGCTGGTGCACCAACGGTTTGCCAAGCTGTAGCTCCAGAGTTACCTGCACTAACCACAACTAAAAGACCCTTCTCAACAGCTATGGATGCACCTTTACTGATAAAAGCGGTTTGACCATTCATATCTGCTGGTGTATAACTGTAGTTTGGATTGTCATATTCCGTGTAACCCAAAGACGTATTGATTAAATCGACACCCAAGCTATCTGCACGTTCTGCCGCTTCAACCCAATAACTTTCCTCAACAGGATTTTCGTTATTAGCATCTTCTGTAATAAATAAATAATAAGATGCGTCTGGAGCAGTACCCACAAACTCATCCTGAACAAACCCTGCCATGGTACTCAATACCCTTGTACCATGTGTGCTGCTTATATTGTCATATACCGCATCCGTTCTATTAACAAAATCGTAACCATCTAACAAATCTCCATTATCGCGTAAACGTTGAAAGGCTGACATGGTATTAACGTTAGGAAATCCTGCATCTAAAACCGCAATGGTAATACCTTCGCCTGTAAAATTATCAAGGTGCAAATCGTCTACATTAATCATTTCTACCTGATTTTGTGTGTCGCCATAAGTAAACACAATGCTCTCATCCTCAATATTAAATTTATCCTGAAGTGCCTCTACACGTGAACCTACATCCAATCCATTGTCTGCAAAGTCGATACTATCTACAAAAGTTAAATTCAGTAATGCCAAAATATCCGTTTCTGTTCCTCTGACATGCACCGCATTAAACCATTTAGATTTTGCCATAACCGTTATTCCTGTTTGACTTTTAAGCGTTGTAATATATGGTTCATGTACTGGCACATCTCTGGCATCGATGGCAATGCCATGATTTTGTTTTCGGTCTAATGCCTTTTGGGTAAGTATGGATAATGGATTTGTTAGAGCGGTCGCTTCATTAGGTTTGTCGGTAAGGTAAACCCAAGCATCTTCTTGTGCATAGCTGTTTATTGTAATGAGGAGCAATAAAAGCAATGGTAATGTTCTATTCATAGCTTTTCTTTTATTGCAAGTTAATGATTTGTTGTGAATTTTTGGAGTATTCTCGATACATCCCGATGATTACTGTCGGGACACTCGAACTGACAAAATGTTACAATATTTAAGATTCCTGCCTTCACAGGAATGAAAACTAAGAAATGACACCAGAACCCAACAACTCATCGTTGTTGTACCAAGCCACAAATTGACCTTCGGTAATGGCAGATTGTTTATTTTCAAACTCTACATACAATCCTGAAGCCACTTTATGTAGTGTTGCTTTCTCCAATGGTTGTCTGTAACGAATTCTTGCCATAACAGCTATAGTTTCTCCTGCGTTTAAGGCTAAATCCTCACGAATCCAATGTAACTCATCATTAGAGACAAAGAGCACATTACGCAATAATCCTGGATGGTCTTTACCTTGACCTGTGTAAATCACGTTTTCTTCAACATCGGTTTCGATTACAAACAAGGGTTCCTTTGTTCCACCAACTGCCAAGCCTTTACGCTGGCCTTTGGTAAAATAATGGGCGCCTTGGTGCATACCAACTACCTTTCCATCAGATAACGTATACTCAGGTTTTTTGGCAAAGTATGCCAATTCACTTTCTTTTGAGCTAAACTCTGGTTGTGGTTGATTATAAATTTCAAGAGAATCTTCAACCTCAATAATAACACCTTCTTTTGGCTTCAATTGTTGTTGTAAAAAATCTGGAAGTCTCACTTTACCAATAAAACACAAACCTTGCGAATCTTTCTTCTCAGCTGTTATTAAATCTTGAGCCTTAGCAATTTCTCTAACCTCTGGCTTGGTTAATTCACCAATTGGAAATAAAGCTTTTGCCAATTGGTCTTGCGATAACTGACATAAAAAGTAAGACTGATCTTTGTTCTTATCTTTTCCTGCTAAAAGCTGATGAATTTCTCTGCCATCTTTTTCTATGGTAGCTTTACGACAATAGTGTCCTGTGGCCACATAGTCGGCACCTAAATCCATAGCAATATCCATAAAGACATCAAACTTTATTTCGCGATTGCACAATACATCAGGATTTGGCGTACGGCCTTTTTCGTATTCATTGAACATGTAATCTACAATACGCTCTTTATACTGTACACTTAGATCTACCGTTTGAAAAGGAATACCCAATTTATCCGCTACCAACATGGCATCATTACTATCTTCTAACCATGGACACTCATCTGAAATGGTTACAGAATCATCATGCCAGTTTTTCATAAACAAGCCAATAACTTCGTAACCTTGCTCTTTTAAAAGATACGCAGCAACGCTAGAATCCACACCACCAGAAAGTCCTACTATTACTCTTTTCATATCAACTTCCTGCGTAGGCAGGAATCTCTTTGATTAACTTATTAATTTTTATTTCAGTTCGAGCGATTCCTAAAATCGGAATGGTTTTGAGAAGCTTTTATACCTCAAGAACTTCTCGATACAAAATTCTAAAAATGGAATTTCACTCAAAGTGACCTAATGATTAAAATTTATATACTTAATTTTAGTTTCTTCCTATATTGTCTGAAAAACTCTGGCAAAATTACAAATAAAAAAGGCAATCTATTTAAGATTACCATTTCTAAAAACTATCTAACTAATAGTTTAAAACTATTTGTATTTTTTGATGACTTTATTGTTGGTATGGTCTATTTCTTTTTTGAGTTTTCCTGACTCGTAGTAATACCAAATACCTGATTTTTTATCATTTGTATAGTCTCCTTCCGAAGTTTTTTTGCCTTCAGAATCATAATTAATTGTTTTACCATTTAATTCCCCATTTTTATAAATAGAATGACGAAGAAGCGTTTTGCCTTCTGAAAACCATTTAGATTCACCATCCAATTCACCATTCTTGTATTGTGCTTCCTCAGCTACTAAACCGTTATCATAATATACAATTCTAATACCTTCTAACTTACCTTCATCATTATAATGTTCAACAATCATTTTTGCTGAAGAATCTTTATGATAAAATACCCATTGACCAATGTATTTTTTACCATTCATCTGTCCTTCGCTAATGACTTTACCCTTGGATGTAAAAAACTTTACATCAGACAAACTATCCTTTAGATTAAAGACTTTAGTAGCACTTAATACACTTTTACCATTAGAAAGTGTATAATATTTAAAAGTATCTACTTCTTTACCATGTACAAATTGACCCTCATAACGTTTTTGATCGGTCTTATGATAATCTTTTGTCCATATACCGTGACGTTTCCCATCCTTATCAAATTGATTTACTGGTTTTTGGGCATGAAGGATTGTTAAAATTATTGTAAAAATAAAGGTGAAATAAACTTTTTGTTTAATCATTTTATATTTTTGTTAGACAAACAAATCAAGTTTGTGTAATGTTGAACAATTTTAAAAACTCAAAAAAATGAAAATTATTTCAAAAACTTTCAAATTACTTACAGTATTTCTATTGGTTTTAGGTGTTACTGGATGTAGTGACGATGACGACAACAATGGGCCTGGTGTACAAACAACAACAGTTGTTGACGTAGCTCTAGCAAATGGTTTAACTTCTTTAGCTGCTGCCCTTGAAGCAACGGATTTAGTAACCACTTTACAAGGTACTGGACCTTTCACGGTATTTGCACCTGACAATGATGCATTTAGTGCATTGTTAACTGCAACAGGATTAGACTTAAACAATTTATCTGCTGCTGAAGAAGCCTTGGTGAGAAACATTTTGTTAAATCATGTTATTGTTGGACAAAACTTATCATCAACAGACTTAGTGAATGCAGGATCTGGTTACACTAATGTAGCTGCAACTGGTCCAAATGGTGAAAATTTAAGTCTATATTTTAATACTGCTAATGGTGTTGTTATAAATGGACAATCTACTGTAGATATGCCAAATTTAACTGCAACAAATGGTACGGTTCATATTGTTGATACCGTTATTGATTTACCAACTATTGCAACATTCGCAACTTCAAACTCAGCGTTATCTACATTAGTAGCTGCACTACAATATGCAGATACTGGTACACCAACAGTACCTTACATCAACACTGTGTCTGATGCTGCTGCTGGGCCATTTACAGTATTTGCACCAACTAATACTGCATTTGGTGATGTTTTAACTGAACTTGGATTGTCAGGTTTTGGTGAAGGGACTGGTGAATTAAATGCTGCGACTACAGATTCTGTTTTATTGTATCATATTGTAGGTGCAAATGTGCAGTCTAACCAATTAACAACAGGAACAGTTACTACGTTAGGCGGAGACATTACTGCTAACACTAGCAACTTTACATTAACTGATGCCAACGGACGTGTGAGCAACATTGTAACATCTTTAGTAGATATACAAGCAATTAATGGTGTTGTGCATGTGATTGACAAAGTGATATTATTCCCTTTGCCATAATTTAGAAAAGTCGAGGCTGATTACCTCATTTTTATATTGATTGATTTAGTTAGTAGCAAAAAACCCAGACAATTAGTTGTCTGGGTTTTTTCATCTATAAAGTCAAGATTCTGAATCATCTACCTGTTGGCAAACAGGAGTTCAAAATTATTATTACTATTACTTTTTGCGTCGTTGCTGTGCTTGTTTTTGTTGCTCGGCTTGCTCCATCATTTCTTTCATTTTACGTTGGAAACGATTCTCTTTCTTAGGCTTGCTCTTGCTTACTTCTATTTTAGCCAATACTTTATCTTCATCTATAATGTAGTTTTTAATCACTAGCATGATACCAATACTGATTAAGTTAGATATAAAATAGTACAAACTTAAACCTGAAGCATAATTATTAAAGAAGATCAACATTAATATTGGAGAGAAGTAAATCATATACTTCATCATTTTACCCATATCTGGCATACCTTCTTGTGGTGGTCCTTGCATAGCAGTTTGTTGACCAGTTGTCATCTTCATGTAAAAGAAAATAGCTATAGCTGCCAATATTGGAAACAAAGCGACATGATCTCCATAAAATGGTATATTGAATGGTAAATCTGCAACAGAGTCGTAAGAACTTAAATCGTCTGCCCAAAGGAAACTTTTTTGTCTTAAATCGAAAGCTGTTGGGAAGAACATAAACAAGGCATAGAATACAGGAATCTGCATTAAACCAGGCAAGCAACCACTGAGCGGACTTGCACCAGCCTTGCTCTGCAAAGCCATGGTTTCTTGTTGTGCTTTTAACTTATTGTCTTTGTATTTCTCTCTGATGGCATCTAACTCAGGCTTTAAAATTTTCAATTTAGCCTGTGACAAGAACTGTTTATACTGTACAAAAGACAATAAAAGTTTCACTAAAATCGTCATAACGATAATAGCAATACCATAAGGTAAGATGCTACTTAACCAACCAAAAAGTGGAATGAACAAGGCTTTGTTAATCCAACCAAAAATTCCCCAACCAAAAGGAATACTTTCCTCTAAGCTTTTGTCATAAGCCTTTAAAACCTTAGCATCTGTTGGACCATAATACAATCCTAAATTCTTATTAACCTCACCACCATTATAAGCCAATGGTATTTTGGATGTATATAATTTTGTAAATAAAGAATCTACCTCTTCGTCTTCTACTAAATTCTGAGACGTCAATTCTGCTTTTGAAAATGGACTATCATTAGCCACTAAAATAGAACTAAAGAAGTGTTGTCTGTAAGATAACCACTCTACATCTTCAACTGTTTCTTCATCATTACCCATTTGAGATAACTTTTCAACACGATCATCATCGTGCATATAGGTTAATCTTGTGTAACGATTCTCGTAGCTAATGCTCTTAGC
>JAGQZO010000044.1:8775-13731 GCA_020435515.1 Winogradskyella sp.
TGGCTTCAACTCATATCTATACTCTAAATATGCTGTTTCGGAAACTTTAAGTTTCATTGAAACGATGGTGTTTTCACCACTTTTAGTTACGCTAGGTTGAAACGGAAAATCCAGAGTATTTAAAGTTCTATTATCTGACGTCCCAAAGGTAATATTGAAAGCACTGTTTTGATCCTTTACTAAATAGATTGGCACAGAATCAAAGGTTACAAACTTTTTAAGTTTCACATCTGTCAAATGGCCTCCCATTCTGCTGAATTTCAATTCAAACACATCTGTTTCAACAGTTGTGAAGTCTTCACCAGGCAAGGTTAATGCATAAGATAATGAGCCTACTTTACTTTTAAGTGATGCTAGTTGCACAGAATCTAATGCCTGTGTATTGCTGTAATCTGAAGCAGTCGTTACAACGGCTTCATTTTGTTTGTTACTTTTTTGTTCTGCTTCAACTTGCTCTTGTTCAGCTTGTTTTTGTGCTTCAATCTCTTCTGGTGTTGGTGCATTTTGGTACATCATGTACACCAAAATCCCAAATATGAGGACAAATCCTATGATTGAATTAATGTCTAGTTTCTTTTCTTCCATAATTTAGTTTCGTACGCTACGATTGAATGATTAATGCTCAGGCTATCCCAAAAAGCTATCCAAAATTCATTTTACGCCAAAGTGGCACATTATTTTTTCTTCTTGTATTTTAATGCTGCTTTTACAAATGCCACAAACAAAGGATGTGGATTAGCAACTGTACTTTTATATTCTGGGTGATATTGTACTCCAACAAACCAATTGTGGTCTGGTATCTCAACAATTTCCACAAGTCCTGTATCTGGGTTTAATCCTGTAGCTTTCATACCAGCAGCTTCAATCTGTTTTTTGTAATCATTGTTGAATTCAAAACGATGTCTATGACGTTCTTTTATACTCGTTTTACCGTAAACTTTATGTGCTACGCTGCCTTCAGCAATATTACAATCCCAAGCTCCCAAACGCATAGTACCTCCTTTATCAACCACATCTTTTTGGGATTCCATAAGGTTGATGACAGGATGTGGAGTATTCTCATCCATCTCAAGGGAATTAGCTCCTTTTAAATTAAGTATATTTCTGGCATATTCTATTACAGCCATTTGCATACCCAAACAAATTCCTAAAAATGGGATATTTTGTTCTCTAACAAACTTAACAGCATCAATTTTGCCTTCAATACCACGCTCTCCAAAGCCTGGCGCTACTAAAACTCCATCTAAATGCCCTAGTTTGAAATCTATGTTATCTTCATTCAAAAATTCTGAATGAATGGGTTCTACATTAACTTTTACCTCGTTTTCTGCTCCAGCATGGATAAACGCTTCCAATATAGATTTATAAGAATCCTGAAGCTCTACATACTTACCAATTAGTCCAATAGTGACTGTACTTTTTGGGTTTTTATGACGCTTCAAAAATTCGTTCCACTGGTCTAAGTTTGGTTTATCGCTTTTAAGGTTTAACTTTTGCAAAACAACTTTATCCAAACCTTCATCTAGCATTAAATTTGGGACATCGTAAATAGTAGAGGCATCTATGGATTGAATGACTGCTTCTTTTTTAACATTACAAAAACGTGCTAGCTTTTCTTTGAGACCGTCATTTAGTTCGTGTTCTGTTCTACAAACCAAAATATCGGCATGTACTCCACTCTCCATCAAGGTCTTAACACTATGTTGTGTTGGTTTGGTTTTAAGTTCACCTGCAGCTGATAAATAAGGAACTAATGTGAGGTGAATTACTAAAGCATTGTGCTCTCCCAAATCCCATTGTAATTGACGTACAGCTTCGATATATGGTAAAGATTCTATATCACCTACCGTACCACCTATTTCAGTAATTATAATATCGTAATCACCAGAGTTACCAAGAATTTGAATTCTATGTTTTATCTCGTCTGTGATATGCGGTATAACCTGAACTGTTTTACCCAAGAATTCCCCTCTTCGCTCTTTATCTATAACACTTTGGTAAATTCTACCTGTAGTTACGTTATTAGCCTGAGAAGTTGGCACGTTTAAAAAACGCTCATAATGTCCTAAATCCAAGTCGGTTTCTGCTCCATCATCCGTTACATAGCACTCTCCATGCTCGTAAGGATTTAAAGTTCCTGGATCTATGTTAATGTAAGGATCTAATTTTTGGATGGTAGTTCTGTAACCTTGGGCTTGCAATAATTTGGCAAGAGATGCCGCGATAATGCCCTTTCCCAGTGAAGAAGACACTCCGCCAGTTACAAAAATATACTTAGGATTTGTGGTCATGTTGCGTTGTTAAACGCAGGCAAATTTACAATAAAAATTGGCTTAAGTGCAATTATAAACTTGCAATATTAAAATAAGTTTTAAGCATCAGAAAAAGCGTTTATTAGTATAAATCTGTTATTACTTGCATTTTCACGATTATATTTTAAAAACTTCAATAAATATGTGACATTTGGTTAGAGTCGCTTAACTTTAAAGAGTTATAATTCCCTAACCAACATAAGTAAAATGCAACATCATAAATTAATTCTCAGTATTCTATTTGGATTTCTTTTAATCGCTTCTGCACAGGCTTTTATTGAAATTATTTTAACTGCTTATATGCACTATGGATTAAACAATGATTTTAGAGAAATTCACTTTAAATTCTACTCACTTGCTGTAGGTATTGCCCTTGCTATATCATTAACGATTTTAATTGTTGAACTGTTTGTGAAGAAAAACAAATCCAATGATTTCAAGTTACCAAATCATTCAAAACTTTGGTTTATAGTTTTTGTTATAATATTGGTATTTCTTCCCATAATAAATCATATTTCTAACCAAAAGTTTATGAATATGTACAATGACACAGATTTGACGAGGTATCTTCTTAACAGAAACATCAACGAAATTTTTGAAAATGTTGATTTAAGTATACTTGTTTCAAAATGGGTTTTAATTTTAGCTTTATTTATTTCTGCAGGTTATTATTACAGAAAATCCATGAAATGATTACTTTTTATAATCGCGCTTGATGGTATAAATCAATTCTTCGAGTCCATTGATTTTAATATCATGCATCTGAATCATCATTCTGCCTAACTTGCCTTCAGGAAATCCTTTTTGCTTAAACCATGTGTAGTAATACTCTGGGATATCGACCAAATACTCACCTTTGTACTTACCAAAAGGCATTTTGTAATGTGCTAGTTCAATTAAAGCTCTTTATTGCCTTCCAACTATTTATATTTTTCTAGCTTTTTAAGCTCTTCTTTAATATAATTTTCCCAGTAGCTTTGAGCTTCAACATTTATAGAATGATTGGTCTGTTCGTCATAAGTTTTTTGGGTCTTGTCTAAAGCTTCATTTATAGCTACATGTATTTGATTCATTTGAATCTTTATATTCTGATTGACAACCAAACGTTCTAATTGTTGCCTAAACTTTCTCACATAAAGTTCTGTGATATCAAAATGTAACTGCTCGTGCGCAAGAATATAATCGTTTGCCTTTTCTGCAAGATACCAAGACTTATTTGGGTAAAAATGTGCTTGTACTGATGCTGAATAATCAACAATACGCCTTCCTGATGTTTTAACAGAATAGCCAAAAGTAATGCCAGATGCGGTTAAAGCTACAGCATCGGAATTAGAATTTGGGTTTCCTTTAAAATCTTCCCAAGAAAGTTTGCGTGTGTCGTTCCATGAAATAGTTTCTTCATTGGATGATGCACCAAGAAACAAAAACAACATTGAAATTATGAGATGCTTTATTTGCATTTATTGCCAGTTAAACGTGATATCCCTTTCGATATCTGGATGTAAACTGTAATGTACAGGACAAGTCTTTGCTGTATGTTCTAAGATTTTTTTAGTCTTGCTATCTGCCTCAAAAGGAAAATTTAGCACTACTTCTATTTTAGAAATACGCCTAGGATTACTAGCCATAGTCTTTGTAACCTCAGCAGTTGTTCCAGACATATTTATATTTATCTCTTGCGCCTTTATTCCCATAACGGTTAGCATACAACTTGCTAATCCTGTAGCAACAGTATCTGTAGGAGAAAACGCTTCGCCTTTGCCATTATTGTCTGTTGGTGCATCTGTAATATAAGTATTACCAGATTTTATGTGCTCACTTTCCGTTCTTAGATTACCTAAATAAGTTACTTTAGAAGTCATAATTAATTGGCTTCAACGATTCTTAGATTGTCGTATTTTACAATATAAACAGCCTCATTAACATAACCACCAAACAAGGATTTATTGTATCTAAACTTGTTTTCTACGTATTCTGTTTCAATAAGCTCATCTGATGCTTCATATAAACTATCTTCTGTGGCTAAACGTAATAATATATCCATTGTAATATCAAAACCTCTTGCAGCATATTTACTAGGAGACACACCAAATTCTCTTTTATAGGCTTTTACAAAACCGTTGGACTTATACTCATCAAATTCCTTATGAACAGATGGGTAATGGAACTTAAGGTTTGATAAGTTATTATTATCTATATTTTTTCCTTCAAAAGCTTTGTTTTTATCTAGAGTAACCAAAATAATTTCATTATTCTCGTTTACTTTAGAATTGAGCATGCTTATAACACTAGAAGCAAATGAATCATTATCAGTCTCTAGAAACACAATTGTTTTTCTTGATTGAAAAACATTTTCTAATTGAGTTGGGTATATAAAGTGTGCATCTTTCCCTGTTTTCTTACTTTTTTGGGAATAAATCTGAACTGCATTAGGAAATTCCTTTTTCAACATTTCACTTGTAGCTTTGTGAGATTGATCTGCAATTACTACCACTTTAGATTTTAAGCTATCTGCCTTAACAAAATCAATCATGGCTTTTTGTAGCAACTTATCCTCTGGGATTGTCTTAAACACATTAGCATAAATTTCCTTTGGATTATTTAATGCTGCAATAACTGGAACTCTATCTCGTTTTAAACCACT
>JAGQZO010000044.1:13999-16333 GCA_020435515.1 Winogradskyella sp.
GGTAGCATTAAGGCTAATTTTTTAACCTTATAGTTTTTGATTTTTGATTCTAGATTAGTTGTTTCTACATCTAAAAGACTTGAAGTTGTCTCAGCTGAAGCTGGTATTTTTAAAACCATACCTGCTTTTAATCCACTTTCTTTTAACTCTGGATTTAAATCTTCTAATTCTTCTTGTGTAAGCCCAGTTTTTAGTTTGAGTCTATAAAATCCTTCTTTATGTAAAACTTCATAATAATCATACTCAGATTCTATAGCCTTCTCATCTTTATCCTCAATATTTGGCACATTGAGCTCATCTCCAGGTTGAAGGATAGGCTTCATATTAGGGTTTAAAGCTTCAAGTTCTTCAACAGTAATTCCGAACTTATAGGCGACGCGCCACTTACCTTCTTTAGGCTGAACTTTGTATTTTTTGACTGTATTTTTGAGGCTAACTTTAGAAATAAAAGTCTTGTATCTAGGGATTTTAATATTGTCCCCTTTTTTTAGATTCTCGGAATATAGAAATCGATTGGCTTTTTTTATTTCATCTTCTGAAACACCATATTTTTTAGATATACCATAGAGTGTTTCTTTACGTTTCACCTTATGGCTCTTATAACCTATTAACTCTTTTGATTCTTCATTAATAGGGTCATTTTTAATTTTTGAATTTGGGATAATTAAAACCGTATTAGGCTGAAAATTAGTTTTTGCATCAGGGTTTAAAGCAAGTATATCAAAAGGTGTTACCAAATACTTTTTTGCTATACTCTCAACGGTTTCACCTTCTTTAATCTTGTGCTCAATATAGTTTTGAGCACCAAGATTTAGTCCTAAAGCAATCAATATTACGGTTACTAATTTCTTCATGTATTTTGTTTTAGCTTGTCCTATTTTTAGAAACAAAATCAACTTTAACGTCACTATTTTATTCCCATTCTATAGTTGCTGGTGGCTTAGAACTGATATCGTAAACAACTCTGTTAACACCTTTCACTTTGTTTATAATTTCATTCGAGGTTTTTTGCAAAAACTCATATGGTAAATTTACCCAATCAGCCGTCATACCATCTGTACTTTCTACAGCTCTTAATGCCACACATTTTTCATAAGTACGCTCATCTCCCATAACTCCCACACTATTAACAGGTAAAAGTATTGCCCCAGCTTGCCATACCTTATCGTACAAATTCCAAGAACGCAGATTATTTATAAAAATAGCATCTACCTCTTGTAATATACGAACTTTCTCTCGGGTTAGATCTCCAAGAATCCTAATTGCCAAACCTGGACCAGGAAATGGATGACGACCCAACAAGTGCGAATCCATATTCATAGAAGCACCCACACGTCTTACCTCATCTTTAAACAATGCCTTTAAAGGTTCTACAATTTTTAATTTCATAAAATCTGGCAAACCACCAACATTATGGTGACTTTTTATAGTTGCACTTGGACCGCCAGTTGCAGAAACACTTTCTATAACATCTGGATAAATGGTGCCTTGTGCCAACCACTTTACATCTTTTATACGATGGGCTTCATCATCAAAAACCTCAATGAACACACGACCTATTGTTTTTCTCTTTTCTTCTGGGTCGCTCTTTCCTGCTAAGGCATCCAAAAAGCGTGCCGAAGCATCTACTCCTTTAACGTTTAATCCCATGCCTTCGTATTGATGCAGTACATCTTCGAACTCATTTTTACGAAGCAAGCCGTTGTTTACAAATATGCAATAGAGGTTTTTACCAATGGCCTTGTGCAATAGCATTGCTGCCACCGAAGAATCTACACCACCTGATAGACCTAGTACCACTTTATCGTTTCCGAGTTTTTCCTTAAGTTCTTCTACAGTTTCTTCTACAAAGGCATTTGGCGTCCAGTCTTGATTGACATCTGCAATCTTTACCAAGAAATTTTGAAGTAACTGATGACCATCTGTAGAATGATATACTTCTGGATGAAATTGAATAGCGTAGGTATCTTCACCTTCAATTTTAAATGCTGCATTTGCCACATCTTCTGTACTGGCCAATAAAACTCCACCTTGTGGTAACTTTTTAATGGTATCGCTATGACTCATCCAAACCTGACTACCTTGATGAATGTTTTCAAAAAAGGCTTCATCATTTTTTATAAAGGCCAGATTTGCCCTACCATATTCTCTGGTGTTAGATTCAGCCACTTCACCACCAGAGAAATGCGCCAAATACTGTGCTCCATAACACACAGCTAGCATTGGTTTTTTTCCTCTAAGGTTTGAAAGGTCTGGGTGAAGCACATTTTCACCTCTAACGGAATTTGGACTACCAGATAAAATTACTGCTTTAAAGCTGTCTGAATCTGAAGG
>JAGQZO010000045.1:0-15779 GCA_020435515.1 Winogradskyella sp.
CAAATAGCCAAATCGTGGTTATTTATAATAATGAATCTACGATTGATGCCACATGGACAACATCTCAATCAGAAGATGGAGTAATAGTTACCTTTTCTAATGTAGCTGGACCAAATATTCAGGTAATCTCAGGTGAGTGGCTGGTAGTTGAATGTGAAGAAGATAGATTGCAGTTACACAGAGGTGATGATATCTTAGTTTTAGAAAGAACATGTAATTAACATATAAACGAACCGCTTAGTTAGTAATTTTAGTAAGTTTAAGTTGATGAGAGGAGTTGCCAACCGCTAGGCAGCTCTTTTCTTTTGTGATATTCTTAAAGATAGAAGTATAGAATTATAAATATCCCATTCGTTTATCTCTTGTAAATTCTTAAATTTGCAACTTCAAAAAGAGATAAAGATTATGTTCAATAATTTAAGTGATAAGTTAGATAAAGCGTTACACGTACTTAAAGGTCATGGTAGTATTACCGAAGTCAACGTAGCAGAGACTTTAAAAGAAGTGAGACGTGCGCTTTTAGATGCCGATGTTAACTTTAAAATTGCGAAAGAATTTACCAATAAAGTCAAGGAAAAAGCACTAGGTCAAAATGTATTGACCACGCTTCAACCAGGACAATTAATGGTTAAAATCGTCAAGGACGAGTTAACTGAACTTATGGGTGGCGATGCAGAAGGTATTAACCTTTCGGGCAATCCAAGTATCATTTTAATGTCTGGTTTACAAGGTTCTGGTAAAACTACGTTTTCTGGTAAGCTTGCTAACTATCTTAAAAATAAAAAAACAAAAAAACCTTTACTGGTTGCCTGTGACGTTTACCGTCCTGCTGCGATAGACCAGCTTCATGTTGTTGGAGATCAAATCAACGTTGAGGTTTATAGTGATAAAGGAAACAATGACCCAGTTGCTATTGCACAAGCTGGTATTGCTCACGCAAAAGCCAATGGTCATAACGTAGTGATTATAGATACCGCAGGTCGTTTGGCTGTAGATGAAGCTATGATGACGGAGATTTCCAACATTCACAAAGCCATTCAGCCACAAGAAACGCTGTTTGTTGTGGATTCTATGACAGGTCAGGATGCGGTGAATACTGCAAAAGCCTTCAATGATATCTTAAATTTTGACGGTGTTATCCTTACCAAATTAGATGGTGATACGCGTGGTGGTGCGGCTATCTCAATTAAGTCTGTTGTCAATAAACCAATTAAATTTATTGGTACGGGTGAAAAGATGGAAGCGATTGATGTTTTCTATCCATCTCGTATGGCAGACCGTATTTTAGGGATGGGTGACGTCGTATCTCTTGTAGAGCGTGCTCAGGAACAATTTGATGAAGAAGAAGCTCGAAAACTTCAAAAGAAAATTGCCAAAAATCAATTTGGATTTGATGATTTCTTAAAACAGATTCAGCAAATCAAAAAGATGGGTAATATGAAGGATTTAATCGGTATGATTCCTGGTGCAGGAAAAATGATGAAAGGTATAGATATTGATGATGATGCCTTTAAAGGCATTGAAGCTATTATTCATTCTATGACACCAGATGAACGCAGTAATCCTTCTGTTATGGACGCTAGCCGTAAAAAACGTATAGCTAAAGGTTCTGGTACGTCAGTGCAAGAAGTTAATCAGTTACTGAAACAATTTACTCAAATGAGTAAAATGATGAAGATGATGCAAGGTGGCGGCGGAAAACGTATGATGCAGATGATGAAAAATATGCCACGTTAGTTTTAAGTAATTAGTCAACAGTATATAGTAAGCAGTCACTTCGAGCGTAGTCGAGAAGTTTTAATATATTTTTTCAATTAGCTTTTACGCCTTTGCGTCTTAGCGAGAAATCAAAACAAAATGACCATACTAGACGGAAGAAAAACCAGCAACGATATTAAAAACGAAATCAAAGCCGAAGTAGATAAAATGAAGGCTAATGGCGAAAAGGTACCTCACCTTGCAGCAGTAATTGTTGGTAATGATGGAGCAAGTTTAACTTACGTTGGTAGTAAAGTAAGAGCTTGCGAACGTGTTGGTTTTGAATCTACAATGGTGCGTCTGCCAAATACAACTAGCGAAATAGAGTTATTAGATAAGATAGAGGAACTCAATAACAACAATGATATTGACGGTTTCATTATTCAGTTGCCATTGCCTCCCCAAATAAATACTCAAAAAGTATTGATGGCAGTTAATCCAGATAAGGATGTAGATGGTTTTCACCCAACTAACTTTGGGAAAATGGCGTTGGATATGTCAACTTTTATTCCGGCTACACCATTTGGTATTTTAGAACTGTTAGATCGCTATGGTGTTGAGACCAAAGGGAAACACACCGTTGTTATTGGTCGTTCTCACATTGTTGGTCGTCCTATGAGTATTTTAATGGGCCGTAAAGGGTTTCCAGGAAACTCAACGGTAACATTAACACATAGCCATACTAAGAATATTACACAAATAACATCGCAAGCAGATATTATTATTTCGGCTTTAGGTATTCCTAATTTCTTAAAAGCTGAAATGGTAAAAGATGATGCTGTTATTATTGACGTAGGGATTACAAGAGTTGCAGACGACTCGGAAAAAGGTTATTACATTACTGGAGATGTAGATTTTGAGAACGTAAGTAAAAAAGCAAGTTATATTACTCCGGTTCCAGGTGGAGTAGGGCCTATGACCATTGCCATGCTGCTTAAAAATACACTTTTAGCCAGAGAGCAGCATAGAAAGCGTAGAGATTAAATTCTTATTTTGCAAACAGTTGCCCCATATCCTTAAAGGCTTTAAACTCTAAGGCATTTCCAGAAGGATCTTTAAAAAACATGGTAGCTTGTTCCCCAACTTGGCCTTCAAATCGTATGTAAGGCTCTATGATGAATTTTATGTTTTTGCTTTTTAAGACATCAGCAAAATCATGAAATGCTTCCCATGATAAAACCACACCAAAATGCGGTACGGGTACATCTTTGCCGTCAACCGAGTTGGTATGCGCATCCTCTTCTGTTTTCGGTTTGTAATGTATGACTAATTGATGTCCAAAAAAGTTGTAATCTACCCAATGATCACTACTTCTTCCTTCTTCAAAATTTAGTGTATTGGTATAAAAGTCTCTACATGCTGCAAGATTGTTTACAGGTATAGCAAGGTGAAAAGGAGATAGTGCCATAATTGAATATCAGTTTTTTCGAGTTCGAGGTTGGTTTGGTTGAAATGTTTTTTTAGAATCGCTTATCAATTCACTTAATGTTTTAAATTCATCTTTGGTCAATTCTCGGTAAGTTCCTAAAGGCACATCGAGTTTAATGTTCATTATTCTAACACGCTTTAACGTTTGTACGTCGTAGTTTAAATACTCACACATCCTACGGATCTGTCGGTTTAATCCTTGTGTTAATATAATGCTGAAAGTGAATTTATCTATTTTTTTAACGACACATTTTTTTGTGCGCTGTTTTAGTTCTTCAAGATATATGCCCTCAGCCATACGTTGAATAAACGTTTGGGAAATAGGTTTATCTACCGTTACAACATATTCTTTTTCGTGATTGTTGCTAGCACGAAGTATTTTATTCACAATATCACCATCATCAGTTAGTAGAATTAAGCCTTCACTTGGTTTATCTAATCTACCTATTGGAAAAATACGTTTTGGATAATTGATAAAGTCAATAATGTTATCTTTTTCTACGCGAGTATCTGTAGTGCACACAATACCAATAGGCTTGTTAAAAGCTAAATAGACAAACTCTTGTTTTCGTTCGCCAACAATTTCGCCATCAACTTTTACCACATCATCAGGAGCAACTTTTGTTCCCATTTCGGGTACAGCATCATTAATGGTTACTCTACCAGCATCGATTAAACGATCGGCTTCGCGACGTGAGCAATAGCCAGCTTCGCTGAGGTATTTATTGAGACGTGTTAAGTTATCTGACATGGTGCAAAAATACAATAAAAGTCTTTTAGGGCTTAGGTAATGATAAAGTCATATCACTAAAAATCACATCATCTAAATGTCCCATTTTTGTTTCGTCTTTGGTGATGAGATGCATGTGTAAAAATGAATCGTGATGTGTGAAAACTCCTTGGTGCTCAGTGGAGAAAAAACCGATTATTTCAACATTCTCATTTTGTAAGTAATAGTTGGTCTGACCTTGATGCGCTTCTTTTGGTGAAGACACTTTAGTGCCTTTCGGTAAATTTTGAATATGAATTGTAGCTTTTGAAATACTACCATCTAATTTAAATGCGAAAGGTCTTTTTTGGTCTTTAGTTTGAGTGTCAATAAAAGTTTCTAAATCCTTTATGGTTTTTATTTTTAAAGGTAACTCAATAGTATTCCAATCATTAACATTGGCATATACAAAAAAAGGAGCTTCTGCGTCTGCCATTTCTTTCACGGTCATTGTAGAATCTGTAAGTACTCTAGAGACATAGGTCTTACCATTATTTATGACTATCTCGCCACGTAAATATGCTTTAGGGCCAAGACCGTAAAGCCCGCTTTTGGGATTGATTGTGTCAAGTTTTATCTTGCTAAAAAGTTCGCCTTTCCACATTACATCTTTCATGGCTGCTATACTGACGACATCGGTATAAGTAGAGTTTTGTTGTTCTTCTTTATTTGATTTACAACTTAGGCAAAAAAGGATTGAAAGAAATATTGATACTTTATTTTTAAGCATGTGTGAGAATTAACGATTTATAAACTCAATAATCTTAGGTGTTAAAGACGTGTCTTTTAAACCATGACCAAACCCCTCAGTTTCTATGAGTTTTGAATTTTGATAACGATTGGCGAATAATAATGCATCTTCAAAAGGAATGATTTTATCTTTCTTATCGTGAATTATTAAACCATCAGCTTCAATGGTCTTTGTAAAGTTTGCTGCTGAAAAATAGTCTACCGGTTTCCCAAAACGTTCAAAAACTATAGTGTCTAGTCCATTGGAAATACGTTTGTTGTAACCCATCATGGATTTATATCTAGAAAACACACCGGTAAAATGTGCAGGTGCACCAAGTAGAACAAGTTTTTTTACCGAAGGTAGTTGATATTTGTGCATAAAAAATACCGTCGCCATTCCACCAACAGAGTGACCAATAATAGCTTCAACTTGATGCTTTTTAGCAACGACATTAATACATTCAGAATATAAAAGTGCATTAAACTGCTTTCCACCTGAGCGACCATGTGCAGGCGCATCTAAGGCAATAATGTTAAAACCTTGCGCTTTCAAATCATTGAGTATGTAGCTCCATCTTGAAGCGTTACTTTCCCAACCGTGGGCAAGCAAAATAGTTTTTCCTTTACCATTCCAGCGATAAGTAGCAATGTTTTGACCTTCATAAGATAATTCTTCAAAGAATGCAGAATCAACGATTGTTCTTTGTTTTTCGGTATAACGACCCTTGCGAGGCGAAGCAAACAAATGCAATGCTTTTTTTGAAGCGTATTTTGAAGAGATTAAACTAGTTGCGTTTAATGCATTGCCAATAGATTTTATAACAAAACTGCTCATGCTACTCGCTTTCTCTGTTTACAGATTCCATTGAAAATGCAGGTAGGCAAATGGCAATATATTCACAAGGCTCGTTAAACGGATTAGAGTATTGCAGCCGTGTGTTTTTTTCCACCTTAATAGATTGTCCTGCTTCAAGAATTATGGTTTCATTCTCTATAATGAACTGTTTTTTTCCTTTAATAATAAAAGTATATTCATCAAATTCTGGTGTTTGAAAGGGTTCACTCCAACCAGGAGGTGCAACCATGTGAGCGATGCTAATTTCAGAATTGCCATCAGAGGCTTTTCCAAAATGTTCTTTTATGACTTTTCCATCATCAGTCGGTACAACAAATGGCGAATTTTGGATGGTGTATTTCTTTTGTTTTTTCAATATGCTCTATTTTATTACTTAGTACTGCTTACTGAACACTGTTTACTAAATCACCAATGAATCATGAAATACTTAATCTTTGCCTTTTCTGGTATTTGAATAGGATCTATGGTTGCATCCATGTCAAATCGTAAGCTGCTTGGCAGCTCCTTTTTGTCAATTGTAAAAGAGGCGTTTATTTCATTCACCGAAACTACGACGGAATTGATAAGATTATCAATTTTTGAAATTTTATAATTATCCTTAATATCTTTGAAGGTGCTAAGCAATGAAATGTTCTTTTCTGTTCTATAACGTTGATCATTAATGCGTACGCTAGAGATTACCGAAGTAGAATCCAAAGCTTCTTTTGGTGACAAATCCAGAAGTTTTTTACCGGTCTTGTCAAAAATTTCAATAACATTTACCGAGCCTGCAAATTCATCACCAGAAATATATCTTACAACAGAGTCGTTACTAAAAACCGCATCTAATTCTTTTACTGTTGTTGAGTCTGTTAGCAATCCAATATTGTGTTTTTTCACTAAAAATGGATCAACAGGTTTCTCGTTTGAACAACTTGTTATTAATACAGTTACAATTAAAATTGTAAAAAATGTGTTTTTCATGTTTTAGATTTAGGGGTATTATTTTAGCATTTTGGTTAATATTCCCAATACACTTCTAATGACTGTTGGGCTGGAGAGTACTTTAACTATTGGATTTTGTCTGCTACTACGACTTCTGCCAGAAGTTGTCTTTCTATTGCTTTCAGCTTTTTTTAAAGCCGCTTTCTCTTCTTCAGCTTTTCGTTTGGCTTCTTCAGCTTCAGCTTGTTTTATTTTTTCATTCAGCATTTCGTAGGCACTTTCCCTATCAATCTCTTTATTGTATTTTCTTGCTAATTGAGACTGTGCCAACAGACTGCCCAGTTCACTTTCTGTTAAAATGTCCATACGACTCATTGGGGCTCGCATCATGGTTGCAGCTAATGGAGTTGGCTTACCTTTTTCATCTAGTGCAGATACTAAAGCTTCACCGATTCCTAATGAGGTTAAAACTTCGGCGGTATCGTAATATGCTGTGTCTGGGTAGTTTTGTGCGGTTAATTTTATAGCTTTTCGATCATTTGCTGTAAAAGCTCTTAAAGCGTGTTGCACTTTTAAGCCTAATTGACTGAGCACAGCTTCAGGAACATCCGTTGGATTTTGAGTTACAAAATACAAGCCAACACCTTTACTTCGTATAAGTTTAACAATACTCTCAATCTGATTTAATAAAGCATCAGAAGCTTCATTAAAAATTAAATGGGCTTCATCTATAAACAAGATCAGTTCTGGTCGGCCACTATCACCTTGCTCTGGAAATGTTGAATAAACTTCAGCCAATAAACTCAACATAAAGGTTGAAAACAATTTAGGTCTATCCTGAATGTCAGTAAGTCTTATGATGTTTATATAACCGCGACCATTTTCGTCTATTCTCAGTAAATCTTGTGTGTCAAAAGAAGTTTCACCAAAGAACAGATCTCCACCTTGTTGCTCAATTTCTATAATTTTTCTCAGGATTGCACCAGTTGAAGCGGTTGAAATTCGCCCATAAGCTTCCTCAAATTCTTCTTTGCCTTCGTTTGTGGCATATTGTAATATTTTCTTGAAATCCTTTAAGTCTAAAAGTGGGAGTTTGTGGTCGTCACAATATTTAAATATAACGGATATGATGCCAGCTTGTGTTTCTGTAACATCTAAAATTCTCGAAATAAGAACTGGTCCAAATTCGCTAATGGTGGCACGTAGTCTAACGCCATCTTGCTCAGACAATGTTAGTATTTCAACAGGAAATGATTTTGGTTCAAAAGGCAAACCTATTTTTTCGTGACGCTCATTAATTTTAGGATGCCCAGCGCTTGGTTTTGCCAATCCACTCAAATCACCTTTTATATCCATTAATAACACAGGCACTCCTTTTTCAGAAAGATTTTCGGCCAGCACTTGTAGTGTTTTTGTTTTTCCTGTTCCCGTTGCACCAGCAATTAGACCGTGTCGGTTCATAGTTTTTAAAGGTACATTGACAAAGGCATTTGTTTTGGTTTCACCATCTAACATCGCAGCACCTAGGGTAATGTAATCCCCTTTAAAAGTATTGCCAGTATTGATATCGTTTATGAATTTTTCAGAGTTGTTCATCGATCAGAAAATTTGCATAAAAATAGTGTAATTTTAATCAAGTTTAAAATTGAATTCTTCTCTTAGCGACTTACACAATCACACTTTAATATATTCGACAACTGAATACTGAAGACTTATTGATATATTTGCCAACTATGACCAGAAGAGAACGACAAGAATTAATAGATAAAGGGCATCTATTGCCTTTAATGGAAGAGTTTTATACCATTCAAGGAGAAGGATATCATAAAGGTACTGCAGCATATTTTGTAAGGATTGGTGGTTGCGATGTGGGTTGCCATTGGTGTGATGTTAAGGAAAGCTGGCTTGCAGAACTACATCCACCAACAGAAACCGAAAAGATTGTTGCTAATGCCGTTAAGTATAGTAATACCATTGTGGTTACAGGTGGTGAACCTTTAACTTGGGATATGGGACCATTAACTGAACAGTTAAAAGCAAAAGGAGTACAGACCCATATTGAAACTTCTGGTGCTTATAAATTGACAGGAGTTTGGGACTGGATCTGTCTATCACCAAAAAAAGTAAAGCTACCAACCGAAGAGATTTACCCTAAGGCCCATGAGCTAAAATGCATAATTTATAACAAAGACGACTTCAGATTTGCGGAAGAACAAGCGGCAAAGGTTAGCAAAAATTGTATTCTGTACTTGCAGCCAGAGTGGAGCAATAGAGAAAAAATGATGCCTCAAATTGTGGATTATGTCATGGCAAATCCTAAATGGAAAGTTTCGCTACAGACCCATAAGTATTTAAACATACCGTAAGTGTCGTCATTTCAGGGTTTACTCTTTTTTTTCGTATTTTTGGGAAACCCTTAATTAATAATAATGATTCGAAATTTCTGGAACGAGAAATGGAAAATCGTAGTTTTTGATAGTTATGTTCATCCTAGTGAACATTACAAAGTTTCTAGTCATGGTCGTTTAATCAGGATAAGAAATGGCGAAGAAGTTCTTTTTGAACCATATAAAATGAATGGTTATCTCTACATTAGAGTAAAGAAAAAACAGAAAGGAAAATTCAAAACCTACTATTTACATAAGTTGATTGCGCAACATTTCTTAGAGCAAAAAGATGGCATTTATGTCATTCACTTGGATTATGACAAATTAAATAATCACGTTAATAACCTTAAATGGGCTACTAAGCGCGAAAAAGAAAAGCACCAGTTTACTAATCCTAACTATAAAAAGCCTGAAAAGCTAACATCGGCAAAGCTTACGGAGAACGATGTTATGAGGATAAAAAAAATGCTCAACAATCCCAACAGAAGAACACGACTAAAAATTATTGCCAAGCAGTTTGGTGTAAGTACAATGCAACTGCAAAGAATTAAAACAGGCGAAAATTGGGCTCATGTACCAGCCTTAAAATAAGTAATAAGCTTATTGTTTTGAACTAAAAAAAATCGATTGAGATTTAAGTAAACCAATCGATTTTTAAAAGTTTTTAGTTGAAGGTTACTTGGTAAAAGGAACAGCAACTCTTACAGTTCCCCATCCTAAATGCATATCTACACCCTTATCAGATGCTTCAAAAGCTATGGAAAAAGCTTCTAAAGATTCATCACCTTCACTAGTTGGTACAGTTATTCTGGCGACATCATTCTTTTCATTGTAAAAATAGCTTCCCCAAACATTGAGGTCTGTATTCACTATAATGGTCCATTCCTTTTCGCCCGGAATTGCATAAACTGTATAAGTGCCTTTATTGATTTTGGATCCATTTAATTCCATATCGGCGTAAACGTGAAGTTCGGCTGCTTCATTCGCACCTAATCTCCACACTTTACCTGGCTCAGCTAAATCGTAAACTTTTCTATCTTTTAATTGAGGTCTACTGTAAATAATCTTAATGAGTTTGTTGGATTCCTTATAGTTGCTAGGAAAAGATGCCGCATCCATAGGGCTTTTATCTAGTCCAGAAAATTTTTGAGCTTCAGCATTAAAGGATAGAAGTAATGTCAATGCAAAAGCAATGGTTGTAATTAGTCGTATTGTTCTCATGTTTTCTAGTTTTTAATAAAATTAGTATTAAATACTTCAAATGGTCGAAAAGAAATCCTAAAGTTTACAGATTAAAAGTTAAATAGAAGAATTGATATGATTTATGTTTCATAAATAAATTAATTCAACTTTTTAAGTTTCATATTAAAATCATTATTATATTTTATGTTTAATAAATGAAAGTTTAATTTCATATTTGTTTCATAATTAATAATAAAACAAGAAATTATGTGCGGAATAGTATGTGCATTTGATATAAAACAGAAATCAGAAGACCTAAGACCTCAGGTTTTAGAAATGGCAAAGACCATTCGTCATCGTGGACCAGATTGGAGTGGTATATATAGTGATGAAAAAGTGATTATGGCTCATGAGCGTTTAGCCATCGTTGATCCTGCATCAGGGAAACAACCTTTATTTAGTGAAGATAAAAAGTTGATTCTGGCTGCAAATGGTGAAATCTATAACCACAAAGCCTTAAGAGCACAGTTTCCAGATTATAAATTTCAAACTGAAAGTGATTGTGAGGTAATTCTAACTTTATACAAAGCAAAAGGTCACAATTTCGTGGATGAAATGAATGGTATCTTCGGTTTTGCTATCTACGATGTTGAAAAGGATGAGTATTTCATTGCGAGAGACCATATGGGAATTATTCCATTATATATGGGTTGGGATAAACACGGAACATTCTATGTAGCTTCAGAACTTAAAGCTTTGGAAGCTGTTTGTACTAAAATAGAGTTGTTTCCTCCAGGACATTACATGAGTAGCAAAGATGGCGAATTGGTACAATGGTATAAGCGTGATTGGGAAGATTTTGATGCTGTAAAGGATAATGAAACCAGTATTGCAGAAATTAGACAAGCACTTGAAGATGCTGTACACAGACAACTAATGAGCGATGTACCTTACGGAGTACTATTGTCTGGTGGATTGGATTCTTCGGTAACCTCTGCTATTGCAAAAAAATATTCCCAACGTCGTATAGAGTCGGACGATAAAGAACAAGCATGGTGGCCACAATTACACAGTTTTTCTGTTGGATTGGAAGGCTCACCAGATTTGGCTGCTGCAAGAAAAGTAGCAGACCATATTGGTACGGTTCATCACGAAATTAAATTCACCATTCAAGAAGGATTAGATGCTATTAAAGATGTAATTTATCAATTAGAGACTTATGATATTACTACGATTAGAGCTAGTACGCCAATGTACCTAATGGCACGTGTTATAAAATCTATGGGTATAAAAATGGTCTTGTCTGGTGAAGGCGCAGATGAATTATTTGGTGGTTATTTGTATTTTCATAAAGCACCAAATGCTAAAGAATTTCATGAAGAAACAGTACGTAAGTTAAGTAAGTTACATATGTACGATTGCTTAAGAGCCAACAAAAGCTTAGCCGCTTGGGGAATTGAAGGTCGTGTACCATTTTTAGATAAGGAATTTATGGATGTAGCCATGCGAATTAACCCAGAAGATAAAATGATAAAAGATGGTAGAATAGAAAAATGGGTGGTTCGTAAAGCATTTGAAGATATGCTACCAGAAAGCGTAGCATGGAGACAAAAAGAACAGTTTAGTGATGGAGTGGGTTATAGTTGGATTGATACTTTAAAAGCTTTGGTCAATGAAGAAATCACAGACGAGCAAATGGCAAACGCCCATTTCCGTTTCCCAATACAAACACCACAAAATAAGGAGGAGTATTATTATAGAACTATTTTTGAAGGCCATTTTCCAAGTGATGCCGCAGCATTAAGTGTTCCCCAAGAGCCAAGTGTAGCTTGTAGTACCAAAATAGCTTTAGAATGGGATGAAGCTTTTAAAAATATGAATGATCCTAGCGGTAGAGCAGTTGCTAAAGTGCATGATGATGCTTATTAAATGATAAATAATAGTCTGAATGAATTGTATAAAAAGTTGACTTTTTTGGTCAACTTTTTTGTTTTAAAAAAGATTAAAAAATCGATTTTAAGCAACTTTACTAAATTTCAAATTTCCCTTAGTGATGAAAAACCGATAAATCCAATTTAAGGCACTTTTTAGACGTTTTAAGACACTTTTTAGGTTTTTAACAATTGTTGATAATTATTGCTTAAAGACCATAAAATACTGTGATAAGGCTTCAAAATTTTGTATCTTTGGAAGTACTCAAAAGAGACGCACTTAGCGTCTTTTTTGCTGTAAAACTAGAACTAAATCTTATAAAAATAATATATGAGCGAAGAAAACAAAAAACAGTATGGCGCAGACAGCATTCAGGCCCTTGAGGGTATGGAGCACGTACGTATGCGTCCATCCATGTATATTGGCGACGTTGGTACTCGTGGTTTGCACCATTTGGTTTATGAAGTAGTAGATAACTCTATAGACGAGGCATTGGCTGGGTACTGTAATAATATCACTGTAACTATAAACGAAGATAACTCCATCACTACAGAAGATGATGGTCGTGGTATTCCTGTTGGTCTTCATAAAAAAGAAGGTGTATCTGCATTAGAGGTTGTAATGACCAAGATTGGTGCAGGTGGTAAATTCGACAAGGATTCCTATAAAGTTTCTGGTGGTTTACATGGTGTAGGTGTAAGTTGCGTTAACGCACTTTCTGAGCATTTAAAGGCTACAGTACATCGTGAAGGTAAAATATGGGAGCAAGAGTATGAACGTGGTAAAACCATGTATCCTGTTAAATCGGTTGGTGATTCTGATAAAACAGGGACAACAGTTACTTTTAAGCCAGATCCGCAAATCTTCCAGCAAACGGTAGAATATAACTACGATACTTTGGCAAGTCGTATGCGAGAATTGGCATATCTAAACAAAGGTATTACTATTCACTTAGTCGATAAGCGACACAAAAAAAAGGATGGGTCTTTTGAAGGAGAAACCTTTCATTCCGAAAACGGACTACCAGAATTTGTAAAGTATTTAGATGGTAACAGAGAGCCGTTGATGAAAGATGTTATTTCATTCGAAGGTGAAAAGAATGGAGTTCCTGTTGAGGTTGCGATGGTTTATAATACATCTTATGCTGAGAATCTACATTCTTACGTTAACAATATCAATACGCACGAAGGTGGTACACACCTTTCAGGTTTCCGCCGTGGATTAACACATACATTAAAAAAGTATGCGGATTCTTCTGGAATGACGGACAAGCTTAAGTTTGATATATCAGGTGATGATTTCCGAGAAGGTCTTACAGCTATTGTTTCCGTAAAAGTTGCTGAACCACAATTTGAGGGTCAGACCAAAACCAAATTAGGTAACCGTGAAGTTTCTGCTTCGGTTTCTCAAGCCGTCTCTGAAATGTTAACGGATTATCTAGAGGAACATCCTGAAGATGCTAAAATTATTGTGCAAAAAGTGATTTTAGCAGCCCAAGCTCGTCACGCAGCACAGAAAGCTCGTGAAATGGTGCAGCGAAAAACTGTAATGAGCATTGGAGGATTACCAGGAAAATTAAGCGATTGTTCTGAGCAAGACCCTGCGAAGTGCGAATTGTATCTTGTTGAGGGGGATTCTGCTGGAGGAACTGCAAAAGCTGGTCGCGATAGAAACTTCCAAGCGATATTGCCATTAAGAGGTAAAATTCTTAATGTGGAGAAGGCAATGCAACACAAAGTGTTTGAAAATGAAGAAATTAAAAACATCTTTACAGCATTGGGTGTAACCATTGGTACAGAGGAAGATCCTAGAGCGTTAAACCTTTCAAAACTGAGATACCATAAAATTGTAATTATGTGTGATGCCGATATTGATGGTAGCCACATTGCAACATTGATTTTAACGTTCTTTTTCAGATATATGAAAGAGCTTGTCGAAAATGGTCATGTTTATATTGCAACACCACCATTATATTTAGTTAAGAAAGGTGCAAAGAAACAATATGCATGGTCAGACAAAGAGCGTGATGCCATTATTGCCGATTTTGGTGATGGTTCTAAGATTCAACGATATAAAGGTTTGGGTGAAATGAATGCAGAACAACTTTGGGATACTACTATGGATCCTGAGTTTAGAACGATGCGCCAGGTGCAGATTGATAATGGAACTGAAGCCGATCGTATCTTCTCAATGCTAATGGGAGATGAAGTACCACCAAGAAGAGAGTTTATAGAAAAGAATGCTATTTATGCCAATATTGATGCATAAATAGAAATTATCAAACTTAAATTAAAGCAACTACATTTATGATGTAGTTGCTTTTTTTATGCCACTAAAGTTCGATTAAAAGCATTTAATAACGATTAAAAGTATTTTTTGATGTTATTTTAGTATATTTGTCTCATGATCATAAACTTAACCAAAATGAGAATATTTTTTCTATTCGCAGTATTTTGTACTTCGTTTTTACAGACAAAAGCGCAAAATGATATAGATGTTTTGCTTTCTGCAGGTGTAGAAGATGCCAAGCGTTTTGCTAACGATTACTTAGCTCCTGGAACCAACGGAGCAATGTACAGTATGAATGCCAATTGGTTTAATTCAGCAAAAGTAAAACCGTTAGGTGGCTTTGAAATCTCAATTATAGCTAACGCTTCTTTGATTAATGATGAGGACAAGATGTTCAATTTGAATACTTCAGACTACAATAATGTACAGTTTGTTTCTGGGCCGAGTACTCAAAATGTAGCAAGTGTTTTAGGTAAAAATGACCCTTCAATTTTTGTTGAAGTAGAGTATGATGATCCTATTTTTGGATCTCAAACTGCTGAATTTGAGTTACCTCAAGGAATTGGTGAGGATAGTTATAATTTAATTCCATCTGCTGCAGTACAAGCTGCTGTAGGTTTGGGCAGCGGAATAGAAGTGAAGGCACGTTATTTTCCTAAAATTGACACAGACGAAGTTACTTTTAATATGTATGGTGCTGGCTTGCAATTAGAATTTACCGAATGGTTGCCAGCAGATAAGTTGTGGCCAGTGGCATTGTCTGGTATTGTGGCTTACAGCCATTTAGATGGTTCTTATAATTTAACTGAATCTTCAGGAATAGAAGGCGAAAATCAAAGATTAGAAAATAATACAAACACATGGTTATTTCAATTAGCGGTTTCCACTAAGCTTCCAGTTTTTAATTTATATGGTGGATTAGGATATATAACCGGGAAATCAGAATCGGATCTGCTGGGTAATTATAGAGTAACCAATGGTATTTTAACTTCACAGACAATAACTGACCCATTCTCAGTATCTAGTGATGTGTCTTCTTTAAGGGGAACAGTAGGATTTAAATTAAAATTAGGATTCTTCAGGTTGAACGGGGAATATCATATTTCAGAATTTGATGCATTTTCTGTTGGAGTGAATTTTGGGTTTAGATAAAAAACAAATTAAATATATTTTCAAAAGCAGTCTTAAAGGCTGCTTTTTTATTTTAGATAGATGACATAAATCATGGAATTTAGATAGTAAAACCGTAAATTTGCACCAAATTTTAATGATTTAAAACAATAAATATTATCAGTATGAAAGTAACCGTAGTTGGCGCTGGTGCAGTAGGCGCAAGTTGTGCAGAATATATAGCTATTAAAAATTTTGCTTCAGAAGTTGTTTTGTTAGACATCAAAGAAGGCTATGCTGAAGGTAAGGCAATGGATTTAATGCAATGTGCTTCCTTAAATGGTTTTGATACTAAAATTACAGGAAGTACAAATGATTATTCTAAAACTGCAAATAGCGATATTTGTGTAAT